>SUTY01000018.1 GCA_015152455.1 Cyanobacteria bacterium SIG32 | reverse complement strand
AACAAGATGAAATAGATATGCTTGTTATAAGAGATAATTTTATAAACCACAAGCATAAATTACAGCAAAAGGTAATTTTCGGCCACACGCCATTTAAAACGCCATACATTGAAGATGACAAAATCGGCATAGACACAGGTTGTGGCAAATATAAAGACGCACCCTTGACGGCTTACATTTGTAATGAAAATAGATTTGTTTTTAGTTAAGTGTCCACAATTGACATAGTTGGGTAATATTATTTAATTATGAAATTGGAAAATGATATTGAGGATATTTTGGTTACAATTTTGTCACCTATCGGATATTTAATAATACTATGTGTCGAACTTGTAATAGGGTGGGCACAATATCTTTTGATGCCATTAACATTGTTGTTTTATTTGTCCAAAATAATGTATGATGATTTTATCAAGCCAAGGATTAAATATGAAAAAGAAAAAAATATCTAAAAAAGATTGGCAAAAATTTTTACAAGGACGCTATAAGGGAACAGTAGCGTTTATGAAAATCCTTTTTGTATGCTGGAGTATTGGGTTAGTATATAGCCTTTTTGTGACAGGAGTTAAAGATCCAAAAAATTATCGTGTAAAGGCACGAGCCCAGCAAGTTAGTAAATCAGTTATTTTGCGTGGAGATATTTACGATAGAAACGGAATTAAATTAGCTACGGATGAGATTTATCGAGAAGTTTATGCGCACAAAAAACGTCAGGAGAAGCAAGATCCTGATTATGATCCGAATATATTAACAGTTCATTCACAATCTGAAGTCGCAGAAAAGCTATCACCAATTTTAGATATATCTGAAGAAGAACTTCTTAACAAATTAAAAGTGAACGATCCGATTATTACGTTAAAAAGAGGAATAGATAAAAAAACAGAACAAAGAGTTGATGCAGTTGGCTGGATACAAGATTTGAGTGTAGGTAAAAAAACTAAAAGGACTTATCCTCAGGGAACTCTTGGAGCTCATGTACTTGGTTATTACAATTTTAATGCAGATATTGCATCAGGGGTTGAACAAGTCGCAGAGAAAAAACTTGAATACACCCAAAAATTTATGCCTATATATAAAACAAAAGACGGAAATATAATTTTTGATACCGATACTGATATTCTTGCGACAACTACTCAACCCAAAGGGGAAGATGTGACCTTAACTATTGATGCTGCAATTCAATATATTGCAGAAAAAGAATTGTTTAAAATGGCACAAGAACGTGATGTTGATAATGGATTTGCAATTGTTATGAATCCTAAAAATGGTGAGATTTTAGCATATGCAGTTTATCCAAATTATGATCCTAATAAATATTATAAAGCCTCTGAACAAGATCGTAATAATTGGTCATTGACAGGAATTTATCCACCAGGATCAACGTTTAAAATTATTACTATTGCAAGTGCTATGGATCTTGGGAAAATCCATGAAAATACTCAGGTTTATGATACTTGTAAGCTAAAAATAGCTGGTACCACCATTGAAAACTCACATTGTTATCCTGACGGTATGATTTCGTTGGTAGATTTATTTGAGAGATCAAGTAACGTTGCTTCTTTTGGTATTGCAAAGTTGATGACGGATAAAGAGTTTTACGATAAAATAAGAAAATTTGGATTTGGGCAAAAAACAGGTATTGATTTGCCTGGCGAAAGCCCTGGTATATTATACAGCCCTAAAAATTGGGATGGCACTACTAAACTTTCACTATCGTATGGATATGGTACATCAGTTAATGCAATGCAAATGGTTGCTGCAGTTGGTGCAGTCGCAAATAACGGTGTCATGGTGACTCCGCATGTTATAAAATATTCACCGGAAGAAGCAGAGAAAAAAGTAAAATACACTCAAGTAATTTCACCAAATACGGCGCAAACAGTTACCAGACTTTTGGCAAAAAGCATTGAACAAGGAAAATCAACCTTGAAAATGGATAAATATCAACTTGCAGCTAAAACAGGGACTTCAAATAAAATTGTAGATGGTAAATATAGTTCTGCTCAATCTTACACTTCAGCAATCGGGTATTTCCCAGCATCTAACCCACAAGTTTTGATCTATGTTGGTTTTGATAATCCAAAAGGATATGGGGTTTGGGGTAATACTGTTGCTGGACCTGTTTTTCACGAAATAGCAGAACAAACCGCTAGAATACTTAATTTAAAACAAGATAAATAAAGGAGTGTCCATATTTGACACTTCAAAGTTTTATAATAATATTAAAGTGTTAAATTAGAAAGGGTAAATAATTATGGGGTTATGGGATTTATTTACAAGTAATGAAAACAACAAAAATCGGAAAGCAAAAGAACAAGAAATGGCAAACATGTACGAATTTGGATGGGATGAGCCAGAAGAAACCAAGTATGACAAAAAAGCCCTAGAACGTGAAAAATGGGCTAACTACGAATATTCTGATGAAGAAGAATAAAATTTGATTTAGCGGTCTGGAATAATTATTTTTTGTATAAATATGTTAAGAATAATTTTTTATAACTCTTTGAAGTAGCAAATTTTTCAAAAAAAATGCTTTATATAGATATAGTGTAGAAGTGTAAGGTAATTTTGTGTGTTAATTCAAACCAATTATTATTCTTATCAAAACCCAAATAAATACACCTTAAAAGCAAATACCTCTTCTGATATAAATAACAAGCGGTTTTTGCAAAGCCCTTCTGAGGTTTCATTTGGTGCAAAACACAAATCATCTTCTGTAGGTAAAAAGGTAGCAATTGGTTCTCTTATAGCAATAGGTGTGCTTATTGCGGCAGATGTTGTGTTTAATAAAGGTAAAAATTTAAAAACACTTCAAAAGAAATTTGTAGGATTATTCAGCAAAAAACCAAAATCTCAAAAAATGGCGTGCGCAATTCCTGAAAAAAACACAAAAATTGTTTCAGATTGCGCACCTCCAACTGCAAAGGTAAAATCAGCAAAAGTAGCTAATCCAACAAATTCAACAGTTAAAATAAAAGAAACTCGAAATCCAAAAGGCAAAATTACCTCAATAGAAAAATTCGAGTATGATGAAGCTGGTAAAATTACAAAATTCACTGTAGAATCTCCACAAAGAGGAACTTCTGCGACTTATAATTATGTAACAGGTGAATATACTGTAGAAGGTGCAAGGTATAAGGTTAAAAATGCGGCTGGTGAAGTTGTTGAAGAGATTAGAACAATAAGCTATCCAGTGGAAAAAATAGATCCTCAAAATATTAACTTTACCCAACAATCAATGGGTGAAAACTATAGGGCATTGGTCGAATCTTTTAGGGAAAAGGGTTGGCAAGGTCAGCCTGTTGATGTTATAAGAACAAAAAATGGTCAATATATTTCTATGGACAATAGGCGTATTGCAGCGGCACGTGAAGCTGGAATTGATGTCCATGCTATTATTCACGAGATTGATGAACCTCTGACAAGTGGCAAGTGTGCGCAATATAGAATAAAAGATCCTAAAACCAAAGATTCTTTTGAACCTGTAACTTGGGGTGAGGCGATATATAACAGGTTGTTCCAAAATGGATTAACAACGCCAAATGGGACTGTTGATATTGTTGCAGCACACAATATTCCGTCAATTGTTCCAGATCCATTATTAGAGATAAGAAAATCAACGTTATTTGATTTGTATTTCTCTGGGCAAAAACCGTATTCCTCATTCTATTTTTAAATTAATTTGAAAGTAATCAAAAAAAAATTTTTAGAAGTTTTATAAAATTTCAAAAAGGTGTATAATCATGATAACCAAGATAATTCCAGTAAAAATACAACAAAATTATATGCAACCAAAAAATAATTTTATAAGTTTTACAGCAAGTCAATTTGAATATTTAGAAAAAAACGATAAGGAACTTTTTATGTTTGATAAATCAATAGAAGAAATGGAAAATATAGTAAATGAGCAACATCCTGGTGCAAATTTTAAATATCCAAAAGAATTTAAAGAGTATGATAAAAGCGAAAAGTTAGAAAGCACAGGCTGGAGCTTTCCAAAAGGTAAAAATTTCTTGACTGCCAAAATGGAGGATTTAAAGATATTTCATAAAGTTGATGATCTAGTACCTTTTGCAGAAGATGAAGAAGGGTCTGAATTGGCATGTTTTATTTTGGATTACAAAAATAACGCCAAGGTTGTTGTTGTATGGCCATTTGCAAATACTGAGAATTTATATCAAGAAGAATATAAAAATATTACCGAATGGTTTGAAGAGGGCATATAATGTTAAATGTTTCTTTTGGAAATTTTATTATGCCTCAAAAATCATCTTTAAAGAAAGATGACCGTTATTTTGTTAATCAACCCAAAGCTCTTAAGATTTCCTTTGAGGGTAATGATAAAGATTATTATGTGCAATTAAGCAAAAAAATGGCATATGCGTTGCGTCATAAACCAGAACAATGCGGTATAAAATTAGACAAAGAAGGATTTGCAGATGTAAATGGTTTGCTCGAATATTTAAGAACTGTCAAGCGATTTTGTAATGTTACTATTCAAGATATAAAAGACACTATGGCTAATATTGACAAAAAACGCTTTGAATTAAAAGGTGATAATATAAGAGCATATTACGGTCATAGTTGTATGCAAAAAATTGAAAAAATTGCGACACCTCCACCTAAAGTTTTATACCATGGAACTTCTCACGAAGCTGCAGAAAAAATATTAAAAGAAGGTATCAAATCTCAAAACAGACAATTTGTTCATATGTCATCTGATATTGAAACGGCAACAAAAGTTGGGGCTAGACGTGATAAAGATCCTGTAGTTTTTGTTATAAATACTGAAAAAGCCGATAAAGATGGTTTGAAATTTTATTTAGGGAATGAAACAACTTGGTTGTCTGATTACATTCCTCCTGAATATCTTACAGTTGTAAAATAAGGTAGTCTTTAAGCAATAAGAATTTTTGTAACAAAAAAATGTTACTTTTTTATAAGTTAGCAATTTTTCTACTTGTCCATTTTTTAAAAATTTAGTAGAATACTAACCGTAGGGGTTAAGATATGGAAAAAGAACTATTTTGTTGTGATGTATCGTATTCTGGTATGAATTCGTTGGCAGAAGTGCTAGAAAGTTGTATGGAAAAATTTTCTACTTATCAAGCAATTACTGATAAGTATAACAATATTTACATGACTTACGGTGAGTTGAAAGAAGAAATGAATCTGTTTGCAATAGGTTTGCAAACTTTAGGTGTAAAAAAAGGCGATAAAGTTGGTTTATTTGCAGAAAGCAATGGATTGTGGATGGCAACTTCATTGGCTATACAAAAGTGTGGCGCAGTTGATGTAATTCGTGGTTCTAACGCACCATTAGAAGAACTTCATTACATAACAGCTCATGCTGATTGCAAAGGTTTGATTTTGCGTGATGAAAAATTATACAACTTGATGAAACCATTTTTGGAAAAATATCGTTTGGATTTTATCATAGTTACTTATTCTAAGGGAGAGTTAGATACAACAAATGTAAAATCAAAAGTTTATACTCATAAAGATATTATTCAACTTGGTAAAGATAATGAATTTGTACCTGTTGAAATGGAACGTAATGATGATTGTTCAATTCTTTATACATCAGGTACAACAGGAAATCCAAAAGGTGTACTTTTAAATCAAGAAAGTACAATTTACCAGCTAGAAATTGCTCACAGAGGTTTCCAATCACAACCTGGCGAAAATACGCTTCAAATTCTTCCTATCTGGCATGCTTATGAAAGAGTAGGACAATGCTATTATATTTCTCGTGGTTGTAATTTGCATTATACGACCTTAGCTGGTTTGAAAAATGATTTAGCAACTTATGAAATACATACATTCATGTCCGTTCCAAGAATTTGGGAATCTATTCGTACAGGAGTTTACCAAAAATTAAAACAAACCTCACCGATTTTGTATAATATTTTTGATTTTGCAATCAAAACTTCTATTTCCTACAAAACGCATAAAATGTATGGCGAAAGAAGAATTACAAATAAATTGACATATAATACGTTGTCAACAATAAGACACAGAGTTATTCGTTCGTTTATAAAGCCATTGCATATTTTATTTTTTAATACTTTGTACAAAAAAATTAAAAAAGCAGTTGGTTTATCTAATATAAGAGCTTCAATTTCTGGTGGTGGAGCTTTGTCAATGCAAGATGAACTTTTTTATGATGCGATTGGAATTAATTTAAGAATAGGTTATGGTTTAACAGAAACCGCTCCGGTTTTGACATTACGTAATGTTACAGATAAAAATTTCTTGGGTGCTGCAGGAACACCTGTTGACGGAACAGATTTAAGAATTGTTGATCCTAAAACTTTTGAAGAATTGCCTAAATTTAAAAAAGGTCTTGTAATTGTAAAAGGCCCTCAAATCATGAAAGGTTATTACAAAGATGAAGAAGCAACACGAAAAGTATTTACTGAAGACGGTTACTTCATCACAGGTGATTTAGGCTGGTTAACTAATGAAAACAATTTGGTTTTAGTTGGTCGTTTGAAAGAAACAATAGTACTTTCAAGTGGTGAAAACGTTGAACCTGTACCAATTGAAGAAGCTATTTTGTTAAGTCCTTATATTGACCAAATTGTATTAGTGGGACAAGACAGAAGTGGTGTTGGTGCATTAGTTGTTCCATCTAAGGAAGCTCTTGAAAAATGTGGCATAACAATGAAAGATTTGCAAAGTTATAAAGATACAAATGTTTTGACAGATGCCAAGTTGGAAAATTTGATTAAAAATGAAATCAATACTCATATTGTTAATAAACCTAATTTACGTATGTTTGAAAAAGTTAAACAATTCACTATGCTAAATGAATCGTTTAGTGTAGAAAATGGTTTAATGAGTGCTACACAAAAAGTTAAACGTAATAAAGTTTTTGAAAAATATGAAAAAGTAATTGGCAGTATGTATAAATAATTGAAATTATTTCCAATATTTCAAATGGCTAATCTTTTAAAGATTAGCCATTTGTCTAATATGAAAAAAATCCCATTAGAGATAGAATTTTAAGAAAATAAAGTAATCAATATTGATTGGGAAAAATAATGAAAAGAGTAGCCGTATTTGCTCATTATGATGTACATAATACAATCCAAGATTATGTAGTTTACTATATTAAAGAACTTCAAAAAGTGGCAGAAAAAATAATTTTTGTTTCGGATTCTGAATTGTCAGAAGCTGAACTTTCAAAAATTGAACCTTACATAGTGCATTCTATTGTACAACATCATGGCGAATATGATTTTGGCTCATACAAATTAGGATATCAATGGGTCAAAGAGAGTGGCCTGCTAGATAATTGTGAGGAATTTATTTTAGCAAATGACAGTTGTTATGCACCATTGTTTTCGTTTGATGAAATGTTCTCAAAAATGTCATCTAAGAAAGTTGATTTCTGGGGCGTAACTGCAAATCCAAACGGAATTGAAATAATAAATAACAAACCAATTGACAATACTCAAAAACATATTCAATCATATTTTGTTGTGTTTAAACAGTCAGTTTTCAACTCAGAAGTATTCAATAATTTTATAAATTCTGTTACCAAGCAAGATATGAAAGAAAAAGTAGTAGCATACTATGAAGTAGGTTTAACAAAACTGCTTACTTTACATGGGTTTGAATATGACGTCTATTGTGAATTGAGTAAAAAAATTATTGCCCCACATATTTTTGCATATAAAAGATTGATTATAGAGAACAAATGTCCGTTTGTAAAACGTAGTCTTATTTTGTTTAAAGTTTCAAATCTTGTTTGGTGAAGCATTGAAAATCATGAATGCTAATTCTAGTCTAGCAGGTTTCGATTCTACTGCTGATTTTGTTGAAGAATTATCTAAACACATTAAAATAGTTGAAACATGTGCTAGTGACAAGAAACTAAAAATTTAACTGCATCTAAAAATCTTTATTCAACAACAGATTATGGTACAGAAACTATTGGTGTAATGTTTGCCGATGGATTTGAAACTATGCAATATAAGGACTTTACAACTTATCATGCTCTGTGCATTGGTAATTAGCAACACAGGTCAAGTTATGCCAGACAAAATATAAATAAATCGGAGTCTATTTTTAGGCTCCGATTTATTTGTTAATTAATATCTTTTTCTATCAAAATTGTGAACTACAACGTCGTGATTTTCTTTTATATCATCCGTTATTTTTTCACCAGGATCACCAAAATAAATACGGTTCGTATTCCCTCTGTATGAGTAATATGTTCGTGTTTCTATTCTATAGTTCTTAGGAAGGTCAGGGTGTTTTTTTACTGCGCTTTCTGCACCATAGAATTGTGCATAATTGGTTGGAGTGTATGACCAACTGCAATTTTGAGCTTTTACTTGGTGATAATCATCAATTACAACATCCATTGTTCCACTTGTACCATAAGTTTTAACATTTTCAATATGGTAACCTACTGATCTGCCGTCAAATGATGGATTGAATTTGTTGTTATTTCCGCCAAAACTTGTCATATCGGTTTTGCGATTTGTTTTGGTTTGATTAAAACTGTTTAAAATTGCTAAAATTTTCATATTTACTCCTTATGTTTATTAGCATTGCCAATCTTCAATGTTATTTCTGTAGAATTCTTCCATTTTTGCGTAATAAGGTTTGATTTCTTCAGATTTTGCTTCAAATTGTTTTTGTAATTCAGGGGTTCTTTCTTTGCTTTCAGCTATATAATTTTTTGCATCAGTTATTTCTTTAGCAGTTTTTGCAACGCGTTCAGTAGCAGCTTTAAGATCCCACTTGTTTCTGTACAATTTACTTCCCAGCACTTTTAAATCTTCGTCAATTTCTGTTGTAGGTTGAGAATTGTTGCGAGATCGTATTGCTTTGTATTTTTCTATTGTTTGAACTTGTTCTTCAAAGTCTTTTTTCTCTGCTTCAAGAGCTTCTTTTTTTCTTGTTTCTTCGGCTAATTCTTGTTGCCATTCAGGGATTTTTCTTTCATAGTATCTGGAATTTTCTTCATATCTTTGAATTTGATTTCTGGCATTATCTCTTTCCATAAACATTAAGCCTACTTCATCAAAAATACGGAATGCTTCAACAGCTAGTCCTTGTTGTTTCTTAGAGAATTCGATTCTGTCATTGTAGTATCCTATATCTCTGTTTAATTTTTCCATTCTTTCGTGATTCATTGAGAAGTAATAATCAGCTTTTTCTTTATCTTTGTTTGCTCTTTGTGAGTTCCAAGGAGTATTTTCTATTCTTGCATCAATGGTTTCTTTATAAGAACGAGATTGATCGTACTCAGGTTGGAATCTTTTTCTTTCTTCAATTAATTTATCATATTCTCTTTTGTCAGCCATCTCTAAACGATAATAGTATTCAGCAATATCCTTGAAAGTTTCACCATAGTTTTGAGCATTGCGTTCAGTGTTATAATAGTTTTCTCTAACTCCATTCAAATTCGGATAACTTGGTCTATTATCATAAATAATAAAATCGTGGTCTTTTTTAGTTTGTGCATTTACACTTTCTTCAGGATCTGCAAAATAAATACGTTTTGTTCTGTAAGGATTGTTTGTTTGTTCTATGTAATTATTTTTTTGCAAGTAAGGGTGTTTTTTAATTGCTTCTCTTGTTGCGTCGAAATACAAGTTACGGTCGCCACGACCCCCACAGCTCCAGTAACGACTGCCTTGGACTTGATACTCACCTTCAGTCTGGATTTTTACGTTTCCACTTGTGCCGTAGCTATCAACGTATTCAGGAAGATCGTAATAAGTGACAGTTCTTCCCAAAAATGAAACGTGTGACATACCATTATTTTTCAAGGCTTCGTTTGCGTTTTTATCTGTCATACTTGAAGTTTGAGAACGGTTATTTTCACCACCAAAACTTGTTAAATCTGCATTACGGTTCGTCGCAAAATTACGTTTGAAAGTATTCTGCAACACGGCTGAAATTTTCATGTTTATACTCCTATCTTTTTACCCTACACCCATGATAAATCTGTGAAAAAATTTTCTTGTTAGCATGGTTAAATTCTGTTTACAAATTTTTACATAACTAGCAAAATATAAATTTTACATGATTTATCATGCTCACCCTAGGAGTAAATTTAATGAATATTCAACCGATTAACAGTCTTTACAGGCTTAATTCCAGTAAGCAAGTTTTGAAAAAAGATGATTTTCAGCAACAAAATTATTCCTCAAATCCTAATTTTATGTTGCTAAATAAGTTCAATGATCATTTGATTTCGTTTGAGGCAAGAGTTGACAAAGGTTTAGAACGTTTTTATGAAGCGAACAAAGATAGAATGCCAATCCCTGTAAGCAGATACATTAATTCGTTGGAAGATAAATCTCGTCTGACACCTTTGGAAGCTCAAAGACGTGTCTTTATCGCTTTGGAAAGTGCAAAAACAATTGATGATATTAAAGCAGCTTTCCCAAATGAGGAGTTGTTTGAAGATTTGAAAACTCCACAAGAAACACGTGCAACTCGTGGTATCTTACGCTTGATTAAAGAAGATCAAGAACTGCTCGAAATGCTCGATTCAGGAATTTTAAAGGATAATCAGGATTTTACTGTTTATTTGGTTAAAAAAGTATTTTTAGAAGCCAAAACTATTGATGAAATTAACGAAGATCTTAAAAATGATTTGAATGAAGATTTGAAAGCAGAATTTACATTTAAAAACAAAGGTAAAGACACTGATAGTCAGTATATTTACACTTCTACTTTGCAATCTTTGGGAATTAAAACTCCATCAAGAGAATATCAACATTCATTGAGATACACTCGTGACGGCTATTCAGATCAGGTAGGACAAAATATTAAAAAAGGACGTGAATTGTTTTTTGATTCTTTAACGGAAGAACAAAGAATGGCATTGTCTAAAAAATCAGTTGAAAAAATTGAAAACTGGTGGGAATCAATTCCGCATCAAACAAAATTAGATGCTCTTTCAGGCAAGATATCTTTAGAAGAAATGTATGAAAGCTATAGAAAAACGCTTCCTAATCGTTCAACAGCTTCCAAATCTAAAGAAAAATCAGAAGCTATATCTGGAGCAACTGAACCAAGAAAACATGTCCATGTAGGTTCTAAAAAACTTGCAGATGACGAATTATTTAAAAAATGGGCAACATTAAATTTAAAACTATACGAAGAAGAATTAAGTGATCAAGAAAAATACAACCTAAACATTCAAAGAATGCGTAATATGACCCAAAGATGGGCAGGCATGACTTCTGCCGAAAGAACTGATTACATTTCTAAAATGAAAGCTGGTTCTGAACCATTACGTTTCACAATGATTGATGCCTGGAATAACAGTGTTGATATTATAAAAGATTTATCGACTCATTTGAAACAAAATCAAATATTTAAGCCTGCTGATTTGTTGTATTCAACAGAAGAATTTAGTGAATTCCAATCAAAAGTAATGACTGAATTTTGGGATAACCACCCTGAATATGCTGAAGAACTTGGTAATAATATTAAGGCTTCTGAAGAAAAAATAAATGCTTCTATTAAAAAAGGCACTTTTGAAATCTTAAAGAAAGAAATTCTTAGAGCGCAAAAATTAAGAATTAGAGATATTGAAAGATTTAAAGCAGAGCGTCAAATTTCACAAGAAGAACCTCAATTGAATACCCAATCTGAATTGATGGCTGAATTTAGACATGTATATTTGAATTCAAGGCTTGGTAAAATCAAATCTACACCCAAAGCGTACATAAATGATTTGATGCAGGTGGTTCAAGATAGTTTACCTGAAGATACTATCAGAGTTTGGATAAAACATCTTAAGGGTGAACAAATAACCGCCCAAGAATATGAAATTTTACAAAAAATTGAAAATGTTGAAACAAAAGAAAGTAATAGAATTTCCTATGCTTTAGAAGCTGCTTTTGCTGATGCTTTGTATAATTCAACAAAAGATCCTAATGTTTTTGAAATGGGGCTTTCTGACGTAAAAGCTGGAATGTATCACTTGGAAAGAGGCGAACAACCTATTCAATTACAATCTCTTTCAACTGGTAAATTTTTCAACTTAAGTATTAAAAACCCAAAAATTAAAGCGGATAGAATAGATGCTATCTATAATCATGCAAAACAAGATTTGAATGAAATGGAATTGGCGGATATTATCGACAGATATTTTGAAATTCCACAAAATCAGGGTTTGAACGAACTTTTGCAAAATTCCGCAGTGCCAATTAGTATAAATAATTTTAAATATAGTGAAGTAAAAGATTATCTGGCACAGTATGGTAACTCATTAACTATATTATTTTCAGAAAAAAGTGCTTATCCTGTAGATGTTAAGCGTGCTTTTTACAATAAGATAAAAAATAATGCTCCAGATAGTATAAAAAACAGTCTGGGACAATGTATATTAGAAAAGCCAAACGCATTTGAAAAAGAAGAAAAAATAAGAAAATGCGGAATGTTATTTTCTGAAAGATTTAGTTTTGTTCCAAAACGTTTTATGGAATCTTACTATAAAGAACTTGCAAAATCTTTAAGGCTAAATGGTTCAGTTTCAATTGAAACTTTTGAGCAAAGATGTTGCAAAAAACGCAGAAATGCGAGCGATCATGGCGCAATGCTTATTTTTCCAAAACAATATATGACTACAGAAGCAAGATTAAATTCTATTATTATAGAACAGGCTCTTGCAGATGTGTTATATGAAGTTACAGGCAATCCTGATGTATATAGCATGCAGTTTGAAGAATTGTGTGACAACATTGAATTGTTTGCCTTAATCAAGAAATTCCCATCTCAAGAAAGAACTTATAATTCTCAAAGTTTGCAAGATGTTGTAACTTTAAAAGCAAACAGACGTTTGAGTCTGGGGAAAATAGAAAAATTGGCTCAAGAATATACAAAAGGAATTCAAACGGCTCTTCAAGATGCAATAAAAGAAAATCGCAAAATTGAATTTGAAGATTTGTTATATGTTTTGAATCCGTATGAAGGTCGTTCTGAGATTGATAACGCAACCCTAAAACGCCTTGCTATGGATATTTTGGACGCGAATGAAAAATAAAATATTACGAAATGTTATAATTTTTTAAAATCATGGCAAAAAAAAATTACTTTCGTTTTAAACTAGATATATCTAGAAATATATATTTAAAGGAAATGTGTATAAAAAGGGAAAAAATTATGAGAAACAAAAAGTTTATCGCACTAGCAACTGCATTCGTTTTATCAGTTCAAGCCGGTTTGGCTACAAACATTACCGGTGTGAGTGATATCAATGGTGTTTACAACATTAACCCAGAAACACACAAGGGTTCAATTGGTTTTAGACATTATGAAAATTTCTATTTAAGCGATGGTGATGTTGCTAACTTAGTAATGAAATTAGGTAATAGAAACCTAGGAACATTTATCAACCTTGTTGATAACAAAGTTAACATTCAAGGTTTGTTAAACACAGTTAGAGATGGCCAGTTTGTAGGTGGTCACGCTGTATTTATTTCACCAAAAGGTATGGTAGTAGGACAAAATGGTGTTTTGAACGTTGGTTCATTATCAGTTTTGACACCAAATTCAAACACATACAATACACTTAAAAAAGATCCTTTATCTACTGATTTAGCAAAATTACAAGATGAAACAAATGGTGAAATTCTTGTAAAAGGTAAAATTTTTGCTAGAGGTGATGTTAACCTTCGTGCTGCAGATGTTATTCTTCCAGAAAGTGGCGCAATTCTTAACGGTGTGAAAGATAATGTTGTTGTAAAAACTCTAAGAGAAGCAAATGATGTTTTATTCAATAACCTTGTAAACACTAAAAACTTAAGTTCAGCTACTACTTTCTCTAATAACGAAGGCAAAATCATTTTAAAATCAAATTCAAATGATGGTATGTTGAACATCAGAGGTACTCTTCAAAACTTGAATAAAGGTGAAGTTAAGTTAATTAACGAAAAAGGTGCTGACGGTGTTAAAATTACAGGTGATGTATTCAACGCTAACGGTAACATGTTAGTAGAAAACCATGCTGGTCAAACTTTGATCAAAGGTTCATTAGTTAACAACGGTGGTTCTTTATATATTAATGATGATGCAAAAGGTATTCACATTAACTCAGGTGCTTCTGTTGTAGCTAATACAGGTAGTTTAAAAATTAAAAACAACGGTTCAAATGGTTTGACAATCTACGGTGATGTAAAAGCTAATGACAAAGATTTATCAATTGAAAACAATGTTGGTAAATTATACATTGCTGGTAACGTAGATTACAAAGGTGACAAATCATTCCAAATCGTTAATAATACAGCAGATAAACAATTAATGATTGCAAGTTCTGCAAAAATTAATTCAGACAAAGCAGTTTATATCAAAAACAAAGGCAACGGCGGTTTGTATGTAAACGGTAATGTTAACGCTGCTGGTGACTTGACTTTGGATAACAGAGCAGGTGAATTAACAATTAACAACAAAGTAGCTACAAGCAACGGTAACCTTGGTGTTATGAACACAGGTAGCAAATTGGCTATTTCTTCAAAAGGTTCTGTTGTAGGCAAAGGTGGCAACTTGACATTGAAAAATACAGGTGCTGATGGCTTATTAGTTTATGGTAACGTTGAAAACAACGGTGAAGCTATTTCTATCAGCAACTCAGCTGGCAACTTAACAGTTGACGGTACAGTAAACGCTAAAGCTGGTAACATTGGTATCGTAAACAACGGTAACTTGTTACAATTAACTAAAAACTCTGTAATAACAAATGCAGCTGGTAAAACAAATGTTATTAACAAAGGTGCTGCTGGGATGAAAGCATACGGTAAAGTTACAGGCAATGGTGATATCACTTTACTTAACGAAAATGGTCAAATGTTCGTTGATGGTACTGTAAAAGCTAACAAAGCTAACATCAGTATCGCATCTCAAAAAGATGGTAAAGGTATCTATATTAAAGAAACAGCTTTGGTTTCAAATAGAACAAATGCTAACATTGGTGATATCGTAATTCAAGATACATCTAAAGAAGGTGGAAGCGGTATTATCATCAGAGGTTCAGTTGACGGTGCTAACAACGTAATCGTAAGAAGCACAGAAAATGATATCTACACAAGTGGTTCTGTACAAGGTGCAACTGAAGTTCTTTACAAAAACACAGCAAAATACGGCAAAGTATCATTCACTGAAAACTCTACAGTTAAATCAGGTGATGGTGATGTAGGATATATCCTAAGAAACAACTCACAAATCTACTGGTTACCAATGTACGTTGGCAGAGGTGAAAAATAATAGCCAAAAGATAATTTAAAAAACGGTTCTCGAAAGAGAGCCGTTTTTTTATTTTAATTTTATTACTGCACTATGCCTGTTTGTTGTTCCATTTTCTTTTCTATATGAATAGAAAAGGTCATTGTTGCAAGAGGTACAATATGGGCAAATATCTATTTTTTAACTCCTAGTTCTTTGAGTTGTTGTGCATTAAATCCTTTTAAATCCACGTATATTTTATTATTTTTTATTGTAAATAAATTATTATATGATTTAACAGTTTTCTTTAGTTTTTCAAAAACATCATTGCCGACTTCATAACAACAAATAGAAATTGCTGGGCCAATAACTGCAATAATGTCTTTTGGGTTTGCTTGCATAATTTCAATTGTTTTTGTGGCAATTTGTTGAACTGTACCTTTCCAACCGGCATGGGCAATTGCTCCGACATTATTTTTTTTATCATAAAGAATAACAGGAGTGCAATCTGCAAAATTTAGATAAACTGCCTGATAGGGATTATTCAAAATTAAAGCATCAGTGTCTGGGTAATCCGTTTTACCAATTTTAGTAAAATCAATATTAGCGCTATGAGTTTGAGTTGGAGAAACGAGTTCTTTAACCTGTAAATACTCTTTAATAAGCTCTTTGTTCTTTGTTATAAGGTTTTCCATTTCAGGTTTGGCTGATTTTATAACGGTTTCTTTGGTGGTAAAGAAATGTTCTAGATTTTGTAATAAATCAGATTTAAGAATTCTTTTTCCATTAATTTCATCAAAATAAAACATATTTTGATTATATATCAAAGATTATTGTTAACAAATAAGTAGGGCATTTAACCCTACTTTTGTTAGTCACATTTTCTTTTGGTAACCATATCTAAATCATTACAACGTTTGTATTCCATGTTTCCAAAACGTATTATCCAACCTGTACAGTATGTAGGATCAACTCCTGTAAGGCAATATTCCTTAAATTTCTCGTTCTCATAACCTGCAGGATAAACTTTATAATCTTTAAAATAAAACTTAAAGACATTTTCATTAAAGAAATAAGTATCATCTTTTTTGTATTGTAAGGGTTTGCCATCAGTAGCTAAATATAAATCTCCTGACGATTGGGAATTCATACCAAGCCAAAGCCATCTTATTACGCTACCGTCAGGAAGGAACCAACCTTGATCTTCAATTATTGAATTAGTTTTAAGTGGTTCGTATTTTACAGTTTTTATGTATGGCATTACATAACTTATAAATTTTTCTCTACTTGCCATGCCTTCGGTATTGATATAGTGATTACCTTCATATTCATCATTTTCGTCTTCAGTATATTCCATCTGTGTTAATCCCCAGGTCGAAATTGGACCATGTTCTGCTATTGCTAATTGATAAGCATTGGAAAATCTGCTATAAAAGTTTTTAACCTTTGTAACGGTAACTTTTTCTTTGTAATTACTTATCAATGTCGGAATAGTCATTGCTGCGACAACACCGATAATTGCCAGGGTGATTAGGACTTCAGCCAAAGTGAAAGCGGATTTTTTTGAAGGCGCTAAGGCACTAAGGCACTGAGGCACTAAGAATTTACTTTTTTGGTTTTTCATAACTTTTTTCCTTTCATTTTTTATATGTACTACTATTTTTATTTGTCACCCTGAATTTATTTCAGGGTCTATTTATTTGTTTTGTAACAGATCCTGAAATGAATTCAGGATGACGTGTATTGTTGTTGTTCAGGATGAAGTGTTGTGATTTTTCACATAACAAAACAAGGTTGTACAAGATCTAATTCTTGTTAACAACCTTTCAATTTTTATATTATTTATCAATTTATTTAGAGATCCTGAAACAAGTTCAGGATGACGGTACAATTTTGCACAAATCGCCAAAACCCAGACTACGAGAGTGTTTCTACCCCCCCCCTAAAGTCTTAAAGCTATATGTGGTTTGCTTTTTCATACTCTCTCCTTATTTGGTAAGCCGTTAAGTCTTTAAGACTATAGGACGTTAAGTTCGTTACATAATTAATTATTGAACTTATAGACTTATCGCCTTAACGTCTTAAAGACTTCTTCATTTTACCATTTTTTTCAACTTTTGGCAATATGGTTACCTATTGTCTTTATTTGGAGTGGTTAAGCTAATTCTTCCTTTTGTCAATTCTCTAACGTGAGTTACAAATTTTGGGGCATAAGTATAATATTTTTTGAGTTTTCTTTCTTTGATTATTTTGTCTATTTCATTGACATAATTTTGCAAATTTTTCGCTGCGGCACTTTCTTTTCCTGCCCAATAGCTAAAAGCCTTATCTTTTTTGTGCTTATTACAGTCGTTGCACAAAATCATCAAATTGCTTTCATCATGAGATCCACCTTTGCTTTTTGCATCCATATGGTCAACACTTGAGGAAGCTCTTGCAAACGTATAATTGATTACATCACGCAATCTGGATTCTCTATTTCTTGCATATTCTTCAGGTGGGTTTAAAAACGATTGTAGCATAGAATTTTCCCAAATTTCTTCTTTTATTGTAAAGATTTTTGATTTATCTTCTAAATTGTTTATTTTTGCAATGGTGTCATTAAATATTTTAAAATATTCATCAACCGATATAACTTCTTGGATATTTTTGTATTTATCTCCGACTTGTGATAAGTATTCTCTGTAAATTCCTTCGTCATAGTATGAAGTTCTAGGATCTTCGATTTTTTCCAGAGCTAAATCTTCCAGTTTTTGGAAAGAATTTGACAGTTTATTGTTATAAATATCTAATAATGAGGCGTGCATCAAATCTTCCGAAATATCAGGGAAGTGTTCTAAAATAATATCAAAGCATTGGAATACTTTTTTGAATAAATCTTTTATGTGTTGAGGATATTTATGAATTATAGCTTGTAACTCGTGAATATCTTTGGCATTTGCAATTTCTTCACGAATTCTCATTTTTTGTTCATAAGGAACTGTTATTGTGTTACAACCAGCACAAGGAATACCTTCTTCACTAGCTAAATCAAATTTTGCGTAAATAGCTTCCGAATTAAATATTTCATTTTTTATATCTTCAAATTCAGGAGAAGTTAATTTGCTCAAATTGACGTTATTCTTTGTAATAGCTTCTGCTGCATATCTTACTTTGATAACGTGGTTTTTTAATTGATTATCGAAATAACGAGAATTATATATATCTTCAAAATATCTAACAAGATTTTCTGCAGATTTTTCAGGAGGAAGGGTCCAATCGACAATGGTGGATTTTGTTAGTTGGCAACCTTTGCAAACTGCAACAGGTTCGCCATCAAATTTTGCACCTTCGGATTTTAAAACATGAAATTCTCTGATTGAATTAGTAAATAATTTACTCAAAAATGTTTCAACACATTCCTCTGGGGTTAGACTTGAAGCAGCTTTTGCGTGGAAGCAAAAGCGCTCTAGCATTATTTTCTTTAAGGTCTTGTTTACATCATTGAATAATAAGTTTTTATCAGGGTGTTCTATTGAATTTATAGCTCCAACAATATTTTCTTTCGCTTCGTTATAGCTTATTTCGTTATTCAAATAAGCCTTCAAATTGAGGGTAATATTTTTAGCTTTTTCTCTATCTTGTTCACTAAATTTATGGTCATATGTGAATTTTTTGACAGAATCTCTTAATTTACGAAATTCGATATTTTCATGAAACCCCAAATTCTTATGAATTAAATTTAATGCTATATGAGTTGGCATGTCAGGTCTTTTGATTGCAAAATTCTTTATTTTTTCTACTGCTCCTGACATGTTATCAGAGATGTATTTTTCATTTTCTTCAAGGAGGTTAACCAGATCTTCAACAGTTTCGCATTTAGTTTGTTTAATTTCTTCAAACTTTTTTTCTGAAATCGTTTCTACTCCACAAACAGGACAGTGAAGTTGTTCTGTAAATCTTAGTTTCACTCTCAAAGAAGGGTTAGCAGTAAAATTTATTGGGCTATAATAAACATTTGAAAGAGTTGTTCTATTTTCAGAATTTTCTTGTTTGTTATTATTGCTCAAAACAGGGGTATAATTATATTTAGGTAGCGTAAAGTTAACTTTATTAATCATAGAATATTCCTAAATAATTTAAACCTTGTGAAAAAAAATTTTGCCTAAATTGTTCAAAGTATGTTAAAATAAATTGCATAAGAAAGAGGGAATTATGAGCGTTTTATTTGATCCAGGTTATGCCCAGCATACAGGAATTTTATCTGTTAATATTGAATATATTTATGCATCACTTTCAAGATTTAAAAATCTTGGTCAGCGCAAAAATCAGTTTAAAATGTATTACACAAAAATTTTAAAACTTGTTGAAAATAATGTTAGTTTTTGTCTGGGTTGTATGCTTTGGGCAAAGTATATCAAGAGTTTGGGAACTAAAAACATTTTGAATAATCCTTGCTTAGGTGATACATATAATGAAGCTGAAGCTATTGAGGAGATTGATTATTCAATTAAATATTTTGAGCAATTGAAAAAAGATGCAAAATATTATTTGGGAGTTGATTATAATGCTGACGAAAGATATTTAAAGGTTTTAGAAGCATACAAAGAATTTTTGACTTTAAATGAGGCATTTATAAATACCAAAACCACAGATGACATAAAATTCCCAACAAGTTTGAAAACACCTGAAGATATGGGATTAGTCAACTCTAAAATACAAGAAGTTGTAAAAAGTGGGAATTTAGTGGAATTATTTGAATTGTACGGAACTATTTTATGAATTTAAGACAAAAATTATACCAAATGTTTATTTTAGGTACATCTGGTGAGGGTTATGAAAAAGCCTTGCAAGATGGGCTTGGTGGTATAATATTTTTCACTCCTGATATTCAATTAGCAGAGCAATTTAAGGAACTCACCCAAAAGTGCAAGGATTTGGCAATTATTCCGCCGTTTTTGTCTATTGATCAAGAGGGTGGCAGGGTTGAACGCACTGAAAATATCCACAATGGTAAACAATACTTATCAGCAAAATATGCTTATGAAAAAGGTTTGGAATTTTTAAAAGAGCAGACAAAAAATATTGCAGATGAATTGTGTTCATATGGTATAAATTTGAATTTTGCACCTTGTATTGATGTGAATACAAATCCGAATAATCCGATAATTGGCGAAAGAGCTTTTTCAAATAAAGTCGAAGAAGTTATCGAGGCTGAAAAAATTGTTTCATCAACTTATAGACAAAACGGTATTATCCCTTGTGTGAAGCATTATCCTGGACACGGTGATGCTAATGCAGATAGCCATTTGACTTTGCCTGAGATAAATTTATCATTGGAAGAAATGGAAAAAACTCATATCAAGCCATTTGCAAGTTGTGCAAAAGAAATTGAAATGGTTATGGTTGCGCATTTGCATTGTACTTGTTTTGAAAAAGATGTTATTCCTACAAGTTTGAGTAAAAATGCGATTAATTATTTGAGAAATGAATTAGGTTTTGAGGGTATAACAATTTCAGATGATATGGTGATGAAAGGTGTTGCTAAATTTGGTGCAGTTGAAGCAGTCGAAATGGGTATTCGCGCAGGGTTAAATATGTTTATATATAGAAATTCTGATGCTGAAACTATCGAGATGATAGAAACTGTCGCCACACATGCTGAAAACGACAAAGAACTTGCCGAAAATATCAACAAGTCCTTTGAGAAAATTATTGAATTAAAAAACACTTTTTAATCTGAGCATTTATGTTTTCCGTTCCAGCTTAAATCGTCACAATGTAAGTAATCCATATTTTTGTTGTAAATAACCCACGCAGTACAATAGCGACCTGAAGCGGTAGTTTTGCAAAGATCTTCAAAAGAGTGTCCTGATGCAGTGTGAGTGTCATTTTTTGGTATTCCTTCAGGTTCTATTTTGCCAGGATATGCTCTAAATATAAAATTATTTTTTCCTGCTATAATTTTATCACCAGGTAATGTTACCCCCATATCCATAAAAGGTTTTGCATCTGCATAATACCAGCCCATACCTATTCTTGTACCGTCTTGTAAAAAGAAAACTCCACCATTATACGTTGTGCTAGTAGATCCAGACCCTACAAATTCACCTGATAAACTATAGGTATCACGGCTATCGCATATCTCACCATCAACGCAGACTTTTGCGACCTTTAAATAAGGCATAATACGATTAGCAACTATGGTCATTGCAGAATAATCATTAACAGGATTTCCATTTTCGTCAGTTTTGCTATGATAAGTGTGATTTAATCCCCAAGTTTCTAATGAGCCGTGTTCAGCCTCTGCCATTTTAAAAGCGTGTGATAGTGTTGCATAGACTTTTAAAAGTTGGCTTATGGTTTGTTTTTCTTTGTATTCAGTAATTAACGTTGGGATTGTCATTGCTGCAACAATACCAATAATTGCAAGTGTGATTAAAACTTCTGCCAAAGTAAAACCAAATTTTCTTGTCATATAAACCTCCAATATATAAATATACTTACATATAATTATATATCTATACAATTATTTGTCAATACATATTAAAAATGAAATATGGACAAAAAGTTGATTTATAAAAATATTGGTAAAAATATTGCTGAAATCCGTAGGCAAAGAGGTTACACGCAAGAAAGTTTTGCAGAACTTATGGATAAATCTTGGAGTAGTGTCGCAAAGTTAGAAACAGGTTGTCAAAATATTTCTATTGGAAAACTAATAGAAATTGCGGAATATTTAAAAGTAGATTTCAAAGAATTTCTAAAATAATTTTTTAACTAAATTCAATTCATCTTCTTTGGTCATATTTGGATTTTGAAGTTTTGATTTTAGAATGTTATCAAATATTTCTTGATATTTTGGTGATGGTTGAATACCCAAAGTCAACAAATTTTCGCCTGAAACAGAAATTTTTATATGACGCAAATCGTCCAAATATCTTTTTGCAGTGCCTAAATTATGTGTAATTCCATATAATAAAACGCTTTCAATAGCTAAACCGTCAAAGGCTTTGTAGATTTCAAAGTCAGAATTTAATTCGCCGATTTGTCTTGCGTCATCAATAATATTTCGTTCTGTTTTTGTCAACTCAATATTTGACAAGTCAGGTAACAATCCCACATACACAAGCCAAATATTATCAACTGGATATTTTCTTAAAAGTTCTTCTATATTCACATTCGGCAATTCAAATTTAATAGGCGAAACAAGTTTGTAAATACCTTCATTTACAAACAATTCAAAAGCACGTTGAGAATTGAGGTTGAATGTTTCCATCAATTCTTTTTTGACACGTTTGAAAGACATATCATAATTGATATTTTCCAAATATTTTTCTTGAAGTTTGCGTGTATTTTCTTCCAAATCAAAATCGAAGCGAACTCTGAATTTTAATCCTCTAATAATCCTTGTTGGATCATCAATAAAACTTTCATTGTGCAAAACACGAAGAAGTTTGTTTTTCAAATCCTCTTGACCGTTTACATAATCTATGATTTCACCGTCAGAAACTCTCATAGCAAGAGCATTTACGGTAAAATCACGACGCATAACGTCTTCTTTTAGTGAACAACCTATTTTTGAAACGACAGGAAGATGACCTTTTTGTGGATAAATTTCTGAACGAGTTGAAGCAAAATCAACTTCTTTGTTATTAACCAAAACTCTAACAGTTCCAAAATCAGGATTTTCCTGAATAATTTCACCAAACTGGCTACAATGCTCAATTGCGTTGCCCTCAAAGGTTATATCGACATCAAAACTCTCGACGCCAAGCAATTTATCACGCACGACGCCTCCGATATAGTACAATTTATTTGAATTATCATATATTTTGATGATGTCCATATTGTAGATTTTAGCATAAAATGTTATAATAGTTAAAAGTGTAAAGGAGAGGTATGTTACAAGAAGCGACCAAAGCCATAAATTCGGCATTTAATAACAGTTTTATCAAAAAACTAAGCCAATATCTTCACGATTGTGTGCGTGAAGAAGTTAAAAGTTCGACTTTTAGAAACCTAAAAGCTGATAAAGATAACAAGTGGATTTTTCTTCAAGGTGAAGAACAGTTGTTAACAAGTGGTGACGAGTTTTTGCGTTTGGATGGCTCAGATAGCAAACTTACCGAACTTATGATTCAAAGTGAATTAAGTACAAAAGATAAATACTTAATTTACGGTTATATGTTTTTGGTAGGTAAAAGTAATAAAAGTCGTAAACATAATGAATTTTTAACTCCTCTTTTATATTTGCCTTGTAAATTAGAAAGAAATGGGGTAAATATCAACTGTATTCCGCAAGATGAAATGTTGTCTTTGAATACAGGTGCGCTGGCAGCTTTAATGAAAAAAAGTGATGATGAAGATGAAGTGGATTTATTGTTAGAGGGTATTTTGGACGTTGTGCCAGATTTACCGATTACTCAGGAAAAATTGGATATTTTCCTAACTACGTTACAATCACTTGTTCCTGAAGTTGAAATCAGCAAAAACACTACTGATAACGAAACTGAAGATAATATTTCTAAAGATGATCCAAAAGATTTTTACAAAGAAAAAATTGATAGTGAAAATGTTGACGAAATAATTGAGGAAGAAGAAAGAGCAACTGCACAAAAATCAGCTATAAAACTTGAAAAAGTTGTAGTAACTTATCAAAGCGCAATTATTTTGACAAAAAGACCGTCTGTTACAGCAGGTGTTTTGCACGAACTTACTCAAATTGCAGAAAAACCAAGTGGAATATATAGAGAAACTGCCTTGAGCATTGTTAATGATGAGTATATTCAATCAAAAGAAAAATCTGTAATTATCAAAGATATGAAAGACGTTACTGATTTTTATCCTGTAACACCACTTTCATTAAGTGATTCTCAAGAAAAAGTAATTAAAAATATCGATAATAATAAATTTGTAGCAGTTCAGGGTCCTCCAGGAACTGGAAAATCTCAGACAATTGTGAACCTCGTAGCTCACTTGATAGCAAACGGTAAAACTGTTCTTGTTGCATCACGTATGGATAAGGCTGTTGACGTTGTTGCAGAAAGGTTGAACGAATTAGGTGCACCATATTTGGCACTTCGTGCAGGTCGTTTGAATTACCAAAGACAATTGAGTTATGAGTTGCAAGATTTATTATCAGGCAAAGTTGATATTGATAGTGATTATGAAGACAGTTTGCTTGTTGATGTAAAAGATATGAAAGATCACTTGAATGCTTTGCATGATGCAGAGAAAAAATGCGAACAAATTATAAAACTTGAACGTGAATGGCACGATTTGTCATTAGAAGCTGTTGAACATGAAAAAGCCTTAGGTGAAATGCAATTTATTACAACAACTTTGAAAAAAGGCGAAATCGATATGGTTTCAACAATTATCAAAGTTCTTGAAAAAAATATTGAAAAAGCAGGTTTCTGGGCAAATATTGCTAACTTTACAAGCAAAAGACAGTTGAAAAAAATCTTGAAACGTAAAGAGTTTGATGTAACTTACGAAAATCTTGCAAGATTACAAGCTGAACTTGAAGTTTCAATGATGAATTGGAAATTGAGAAAAACAGAAGCTGAAATCCAAAAAATCGGTAATCTCCATGTTCTTATGGAACAAATTCGCCAAATGAAACGTAAACAAAAGAATTTAGCAATAAATATTTTGAGAAATCGTCGTAGAGAGTCTTTAAAAGGGCTTTTGCGTGATCAAATTAAACGTCAAAGACTTATTGTTCACTCAAAATCACTTGTTGAACGTAAGAAAAATCTTCAAAATAGAATTTTGGAAGAAGAAGACTTTAAACCATTGTTGGAAGCGTTTCCTTGTTGGTGCGTAACAACTTATGCAGTTTCAGGATCATTGCCAATGAAACCTGGTATGTTTGACGTTGCAATTATCGACGAGGCTTCACAATGTGATATCGCAAGTTGTTTCCCTATCTTATTCAGGGCAAAACGAGCAGTAATTGTTGGTGATGATAAACAACTTCCTCACTTGTCATTCCTTGAAAAAGCAAAAGAACAATCATTCTTGAGTCAATACGGTATTCCTGATAAATATCAATTGATGTGGCGTTTCAGAACAAATTCAATGTTTGATTTGGCAGATTATTATTCAATGAATTCAGTTATGTTAGATGAACATTTCAGAAGTTTGCCACCGATTATTGATTTTTCAAATCAGGAGTTTTATGGTAACAGAATTCGTGTTATGAAAAAAGACTTTGGAGGACAAAAAGTTCTTGAACTTGTTCAAGTACCTGAAGGCAAAGTTGATTATGATGCAACTCGTAATTTGCCAGAAGTTGAAGCAGTTATCAAAAAATTACACGAAATTGTTATAGAGGACGAACGTAAAAACCCTGACAATCCTGTTTCTATTGGTATTATTTCACCGTTTAGAGCACAGGTAGAACAGTTAAAAACATCTGTTTCAAGAGTTTTGTCCGATCATATGATTAGAAAACACCAAATTGAAATCGGTACAGCGCACACATTCCAAGGTGATGAACGTGATATTATTTTGATGTCTTGGGCATTTGCAGACAATAGCCACCCACAAAGTGTGACATTCTTGCAAAAGCCAAACTTGTTTAACGTAGCAATTACTCGTGCAAGACACAAGGTTATCAACTTTGTTTCTCGTGATGTAAATAACTTACCTGACGGACATTTCAGAAGTTATATTTCATATATTAGAGAGTATCAAAACAAACAAGAAGCTCTTGAAAACTTGCAAATAGATGAAAATGAATATAAAAATTCACTTGAGCGTGAAATTGCAAGCCAAATAAGAGAACTTGGTCATACAGTAGAAGCTGGTGTAAGTATAGCAGGTTTGAATGCAGATTTACTCGTGGATAGAAAATTCATTGTAGAAATTGATGGTTTGGAAGACAACTCAAAAGCAACAACTTCTAATATGAAAAAACAAGCAATTCTTGAACGTTGCGGATTTAAAGTCAAACGTATAACATACAGAGAATGGCAATATTCGCCCAAAATATGTCTGGATAGGGTTTTGATTGAAGATTAAAAAAAGAGGGTATATGAACTGAACCCTAAAAACTAGACAAAGAAAAAAGGGTGGATCAAGAGGCAAGTAATAAATGACTTCTGTATTGTACAGGAGTCATTTTATTTCTGCTCCATTGATACCTTTCATAGTTGTAATAA
>SUTY01000017.1 GCA_015152455.1 Cyanobacteria bacterium SIG32 | reverse complement strand
TGAGATGCGTGACCATGAAACGATTGCGTTAGCTTTAACTGCTGCAGAAACAGGTCACTTGGTGTTTGGAACACTTCACACATCTTCTGCATCACAAACAATTGACCGTATTATCGACGTTTTCCCTGAAGGACAACAACAACAAATCCGTACACAGTTGGCGAATTCACTTGTGGCGGTACTTTCACAAACGTTGTTACAAAAACTTCAGCCAGATGGAACTAAAAAAGGTCGTATAATGGCTCAGGAAATTATGATTGTTACTCCTGCGATTGCAAACCTTATTAGAGAGTCAAAAGCTGCTCAAATATATTCAACAATTCAAACTAGCCAAGGTGTTGGTATGGAAACGTTGGAAATGTCTTTGGCAAAGTTGTTTAAGAATAAATTAATCACGCTGGAAGATGCACTTGCAAGATCTTCAAGACCTGAAGAATTAAAACGACAAATTCAAGGATAAAGAGAGGCAAACGCCTCTTTTTTCATAATAACTATTATGTAAAGTATTAGCCTTTTTACGATACTTTACTTTATTTTTGTGTTAAAATTTTGGTACAGAGGAAATTATAGGAGAAATTATGACACAACAAACTCAAGAACCTATTACAGCAGGTGGACAAATAAGACAAACAAGAATTCAAAAACTTGCAGATTTAGCAGACAAAGGTGTTAATCCATATCCTTATGTCTTTGACAAAGATATTGATGCCGCTGATTTACAAGCTAAATACGCAGATCTTCCTGCAGGGGAAGAAACAGAAGATTTTTATTCTGTTGCTGGACGTGTTATGGCTATTCGTAACACAGGTATGTTTATCGACTTGATGGATTCTTCAGGCAAAATCCAAGTTTTCTCTCATAAAGAAAACCTATCTGAAGATCAAATGAAAATATTAAAACTATTAGATATTGGCGATATCGTTGGTTTTTATGGTTCAGTTAGAAGAACGCCTCGTGGAGAACTTTCAATCAAATCTACAAAATTGAAACTTCTTTCTAAATCTTTGTTACCGTTACCTGAAAAATTCCACGGCTTAACAGACGTTGAAACAAGATATCGTCAAAGATATGTTGATATGATTATTAATGAAGATGTTAGAAAAACTTTCAGAACAAGAAGTTTGATTATCCAAAAAATCAGAGAATACTTAACAGCTCAAGGTTTCTTGGAAGTTGAAACACCTATGCTTCACCCACAAGCAGGTGGTGCAAACGCTAGACCATTTGTAACTCACCACAATACACTTGATATGGATATGTTCTTGAGAATTGCTCCGGAACTTTATCTAAAACGTTTGATGGTTGGTGGTGTTTCTGAAAAAATCTTTGAAATCAACAGATCATTCAGAAATGAAGGTATCGACACTCGTCACAACCCTGAATTCACAATGATGGAACTTTACCAAGCATACGTTGACTACAACGAAATGATGGCATTAACAGAAAACATGGTAGCTTCAATTGCTCAAGAAGTTCTAGGCACAATGAAAATTCAATACGGTGAAAACGAAATTGACTTAACTCCGCCTTGGGATAGAAAAACTATGTTAGGTTCTATCAAAGAAGTTACAGGTATTGATTTCAACACTATTTTCACAGTTGAAGAAGCAAAAGCAGCAGCTGATTCTATCAATGTTCACGCTGATGATTGCGACAACTGGGGACAAGTAGTTGAAAGAGTATTTGAAGAGAAAATCGAACCATCTCTAATCCAACCTGTTCATATTATCGATTATCCTCGTGATATATCTCCATTGGCAAAAGTTCACAGAGATAACGACAGATTGACTGAACGTTTTGAAACTCGTGTTAACGGTTGGGAAATCGCAAACGCATTTTCTGAACTTACAGATCCTATTGATCAAAGAATGAGATTTGAAGCTCAAATGCAAGCTAAGGCTGCTGGTGATGAAGAAGCAATGCCAATCGACGAAGATTATATTTGCGCTCTTGAACACGGTGTTCCTCCAATGGGCGGTTTAGGTCTTGGTATTGACCGTTTGGTAATGCTTTTAACAAACTCTCCGTCAATTAGAGATGTAATCGCATTCCCAACATTAAAGAAAAGAGATAACTAAAATTAAAGCCCTCAAGTTGAGGGCTTTTTTAATACTAAACATTTTGTAAATGTTCTATTTTTAATTCAGGTTTTAATGTTATACCGATTACATCAATTCTGTAATTATTACAAGGGTGTTCAGACAAATAATTCAACGCACCTTTTTTAATATTTTCGTACTTTGTTTTTGTTATCGCTTCCATAGGAGATCCAAAAACATCTGATTTGCGAGTTTTTACTTCTACAAAAACTAATGTCTTTTTATGTTGGGCTACTATATCCAACTCACAAAATCTTGAATAGTGAACGTTTCTGTCAAGTATTTTGTAACCATTATCAATCAAATACTTGCAGGCAATTTCTTCACCCATATCTCCAAACTGTCGATTATTCATTATTGTTTAATTCCATATCTTGCAAACTTTTCTAAATCAGTTAACTCAAAAACATCAGAAACTACACAATTTTTAGACCAACGAGCAGGACAAATATCAATGCCTCCACGTCTTGTGTATAATGCACAAACAAACAATTCGTCATTTTCATCTAACAAGTCATACAGACGTTTAAAAATCATTTCACAACATTCTTCGTGAAAATGATATTCTGACCTGAACGAACTTAAATATTTTATCAAACTATCTTCCTTGATGTGTTTTGCAGAACTGTAATAAATAAACGCATCACCAAAGTCAGGTTGATGTGTAACTCTGCAATTAGAACGTAAAGAATCAAACGTTAGATAATAACATTGTTTTTCTGATGTTTTTTCTACCTCTAATAATTCAGGAGCTTCCTTAAATTGATTTAATGTTAGTTTTGCTTCATCAATAAAATTTATAACATTTTCAAAGTTGTTAAATATTTTAACTTTTTCGCAATCATTTTCTAAAAAGTTTACTTCAACTTTGGTTTGAAGTTTTTCGCTCAAATCCTTTTCAATTATTCGTTTGCAGATACCCAAACAATCCAGCAAATTTTTACCAAATTTCGACATATTAAAGGAATTTAGGTACAATTTTAAAGATTTGGATTCGACTAAAAACTCACTTTCACAACTGTACTTAATTTTCATCAAACGAGTAATAGGTAAACCATTTTCAGTCATAACAGAAAATTCATAAGCATGCCAAACATCCCAACCATCAAAAGGTAAATTTTTCGACTCCAGATTATATTGCTTACGGTTTTCATATCGTGGAATAGCAACGAGCAGTGAGGGATCATATTCCTCACTGCCGTTCACTCTTTTGCCTAAATGTATTGATGCTAATTCATCTGTTTTCATCAGCTTATGCAATATCCTCATAAGCTGCAGGATTATTTAGCAAGTCATAATTAATTTCATTTTCGTTATCAGCAATAGTAGCAGCAACAACTGCGTCTGAAGTTACGTTCAATGTAGTTCTGAACATATCTGTAATTCTTTCGATAGTGAACAAGAACGCAAAACCTGCAACTAATTGTTCAGGGCTTAATCCCATACCGTTAAGAATTAATGCAATTGTAATCAAACCTGCACCAGGAATACCTGCACAAGTGCTTGATGCAATAATTGCCAACAATGCAATTTGAACTACCAAGAATGGAGTTAATGCGACACCATATGCCTGGATTAAGAATAATACTGCAACTGTTTGTAATAAGGCAGTACCGTCAAAGTTAAGAGTTGCACCTAATGGCAATACAAAACTTGAAATTTTATGAGAAATACCACGTTTTTCGCAACAAGCAATTGTTAATGGCAAAGTTGCAGAAGAACTTGCGGTACCGAAAGCAACCATCATAGCTTCTGCAATTGCAGAGAACAACATTGGTGCTGAAACTTTTGAAAATGTTTTTAAGAATAACGGATATACAACAAACATTTGGATTGCAAACCCAACTAATAAAACGCCCAAGTATTTTGAAATACTCATAAATATATCAATACCGAAACTTGAAACTGCGGAAGCTGTCAATGCAAATACACCAGGTGCAGCAAAGAACATAATCCAATCAGTAATTTTCATAGTTGCAGCAAAAACTGATTCAAAAAATGCAACGATCGGTCTGTTTACGTCACCGACTTTTGCCAACGCTACGGCAAACATTAGAATAAATACAATTATCGAAACCATATGACCTGAAGCAAAGGCTTCTAAAGGATTGCTAGGGATAAAATCAAGGAACATATTTAATACATTACCTTGTTGTTCCATTGCAGTTGTAACAGTTGCCTGAACTTCTGAGGCTGTATTTGCCGCTATATATTTAGCTGCGCCTAAGCCTGGTTTTACAAGCAATGCTAAAGTTGCACCGATAGTTACCGCAATTGATGTTAAAATACCGTAGTAAACTATCATTTTAGTACCGAATTTTCCAAGTTGTTTGTTATCACCAATGCTTGTAATACCAATAATAATTGCAGAAACAACTAACGGAATTACAACCATTTGGATTAATCTAATAAACACTTGACCAACAAAAGTTAAAATATTTGCAACTAAAGCACTTGAGTGATCGTGCAAATAAATACCTACAAAAATACCGGCAATGATACCAAAGAAAATATGCCAGTTACGTTTAATACCTAGTCCTAACGCTATAAGGATTTGCATGTGCAGTTTCATAAATCATTAACCTCTTAATTCTGCTTAACGTGTTTATTATACTACTATTTAGAAAAAATAGCAATATATTAATGAAGTGACCAAGAAAAGAGTGATCAAGTGATCAAGAAAAATTCTCCTCCCCTTAGTGAACCTGTATGCTGAGGGTAAGAAGTAAAATCACCCAAATAATACTGAAGTCTAATGATATGTTCCCTCCCCCCTTGAGGGGGAGGGTTAGGGAGAGGGGTAAAAAATGTAAATAACAAAACAAAATCGGAGCCTATTTTTAGACTCCGATTTTATTATTATATCAAACCATTCAACCGTTAAACTTTTCAACCATTCAACGCAAAAATGGTTTACCATTTTGGGCTTAATCACCTAAGCAAACCGCCCACCCACGGCTGTTGTAGCGGGTGCTGTCGCCCCATTCCGTACTGCCGGAGTAGAAGTTGCGGTTGTATGCGTAGTGCATATCGGAAGAACTCTCCTCGCCTGACCAAACCCAGAACGAAGGGCTAGGAAAGCCTAGAGAAGTTGGATCTACTGAGATGCTAAGACTGTAGTTGTCTGTTTTTTCATCAATGTCTGTTCTTCCATAAATATGGTTAGCTATCGTAGCTAAATCTGACATCTGTGCCATTTTAGATGTACCACCACATGTTTCTGCTGCTTTTGCAAAATAGTCATTGCCTGGATAGCAGTAGTCAAGTCCATATTTTTGCATATATGCTTGGTCTTCTGCGTCTGTTGATGTATTTGTACTACTATCGCAAGCGTTCCATGTGTGAGCAGAATTAGCTTGGAACGGCATACCAAAACATGTACCGTCTATTTCAAACGCACAAGATGATCCACCAAGTGATTGTACGTTTCCATTTGCACGTAGGTCTTTACCACTCGTATTAGGTGTTTTGTATCCTGTTGTATCATATAGAATAGCTAAACAGTCACTACCAGTAATTGTATTTGAATATGGATCTTGTGAACATTTTGGATTATATGCAATTAGTGCAGTAGTACCATTAGCAAATTGTGTACCAATAATTTCTGTACCCCATTCATCTTGTCCAAAGTGTTTAGCTTTTTTAACTTTTGTCATATCAACTGCTTCATTACCATAAGTTACTTCACTACTAAAACAATCTTGTAATTTATCGTTAGCACATATTTTAGTTGTTTTGAAGTTTTTAGCAAGTTCGTTAACAAAACTTTCAGTAGTAGAGTGTCCTGCTAAGGTTGCATTAGCATTCATAACTCTCATGGCTTCTGTTAGTTTTCTTTCAAAAACAGTAGCTGCGGTACCCCAAGATTTTTCTTGATAATTTGCAACAAGAGTTGGTATTGTCATTGCTGCAACAACACCGATAATTGCTAGGGTGATTAGAACCTCTGCCAAAGTAAAAGCAGATTTGCGATAGTTGGCACAATTGCCTACGTGCGTAGCACCTTCAGCTAAAGTAAATGCTGCCCCCTCACCCTTACCCTCTCCCATAGGGCGAGGGAATAATCCCAAAACGTCCGAAAGCCTTGCTAGGAGAGCGTTTCTACCCCCCCCCTAAGGTCTTAAAGCCAGTCATAGCTTCATTTTTTAACATAATACGATCTCCTATTCTGTTGGATCTTCCAACCTTAAAATATATTACTTGATCACTTGGTCACTAAAACCTTGATCACTTCTTCAATATACCATTTTTTTTATAGTTTTTAACGATATTTACAAAACTTTATTTATATTTCTTAAATAAAAAAACAGGTTCGACATTTGCCGAACCTGTTTAAAATATTACTTAAGTATGTAACTTAATAATGTTCTGACGCCTGCACCTGATGCGCCTTTACCGCATTCGCCCTGTGGTTTTTCCAAGAATGCCGTTCCAGCGATATCAATGTGCGCCCATTTAACATCTTTTACATATTCTTTCAGGAATATGCCAGCAATTGATGCGCCACCTTGACGTGAACCAGTATTTTTCATATCTGCGATATCAGATTTCAAACAATCAAAATATTCTTTAAACATTGGAAGCTCCCAATATTTTTCTCCAACGCTTTCTGCAGTATCGATAATATTTCTGACAAGTTCTTTATCGTTACCCATAATACCTGTAACAAATGTTCCAAGTGCAACAACACAAGCACCTGTTAGAGTTGCAATGTCGATCACTTCATCTACTCCAAGTTCGCAAGCATAAACTAAAGCATCTGCAAGAGTTAATCTGCCTTCTGCATCAGTATTGTCAACTTCTATTGTTTTACCGTTTTTAGCAGTTAAAATATCACCTGGTTTGTAAGAAGTTCCTGATGGCATATTTTCGCAAGCCGCAATAATTCCGTGAACTTCAACTTGTGGGTTGAATTCTTTTAATGCACTCATAACACCTAATACGCAAGCTGCACCAGACATGTCGTCTTTCATTGTAAGCATTGATGATGCAGGTTTGATGTCTAAACCACCAGAGTCAAAACAAATGCCTTTTCCTATAATTGCAATACGTTTTTTAGGATTTTCGCAAGTGTATTTCATGTGTATAAATTTAGGTGGCTGAACGCTTCCTTGGCCAACAGCTAAAAATGCACCCATTTTCATTTCTTCGATTTCTGGTTTTTCAAACACTCTTGTTTCAATACCGTCTAAACTTTGAGCAATTTCTGCAAGTTTTGTTGGTGTCGCATAAGCTGCAGGTTCATTTGCTAAATCACGAGTGAATTTCATTGCGTTACCAAACGCTTTTCCTGCCCTTACACTTTCTTCTGAAGCATTTGCAAACGTAATTTCATCAACTCTCGTTGCTTTTTCAGATTTGTATTTGTCAAAAGCGTAATCAGCAAGCATGGCTCCGATTGCTCCGAATTTTCCATAATCAAATCCTACTTCAAAATCGAATGCTGCAGTTTTAACGTGCATTTGTTGAAGTTTTTTAACTGCTTTATAAACCGCGGTTCTAACTTCATTTTCGCAAAATTCATTACGTTTACCACAGCCGACTACCAAGATTTTTTTAGCAGGAATTCGGTCATATGTTTGCAAAAGATAAGTTTGACCTAATTTACCTTTAAAATCATCTCTATCTATTGCATAGGTATTTGCTAGTTCTTGAGATGTTCTTTCCCCTTCAAACATATTGATTACTAATGCGTCAACGGCATAGTTTTTTACATCATTTGATACTTTAATTTCCATAATTTGTTCTCCTTCTTATGATTTTATTATAGCATATGAGTCAAGTCTTTTTTAATATATAAACTTTAGTATCAAATTTTATAATTACCACTATACAAAACCTAATTGTCATGTTACAATATTGACAGATGTAGTAGTAAATATTTTTTGAGAGTATATGCGATAAAATTATTTAAGTTTTGAATTTAGGTAATACCCGATAGGTTATATGTATCGGAAGTTGCGTATATTATAAAAAAATAGAATAGGATAAGGTTATGCAGAACTTTATATTATTTGCCGCGATTATTTTGGTAATAATCTTAATCGCTGTGCTGATAATTCAGCAAATCAAAGTAAAGAGTGTTCTTCAAAGCACTCAAAAAGATCGTATGGATCTTGAAGAAAAAGAAAAACTGTTGCTTAAAGAAGCAAGAATTAAAGCAATTGAAGAACTTCAAAATGACAGAGAAAAATTAAACGAAGAAGAAAGAGAACGCAGACAAGAATTAGTTCGTCAAGAACAAAAATTAGCAAAACGTGAAGATATGCTTGAAGACAAAATTCAAGAATATACTGATAAAGATTTGCAATTACAAAGAAAACTTGATGAATTGTTAGAAAAAGAAGATTACCTGGCTGAAATCGTTCAAAAGCAAACAACAGAATTGGAAAGAATAGCAGGACTTTCTGTTGAAGATGCAAAAAACATGTTAATGGAACAATTAAGACACGATTTGGCTCAAGAACAAATGCAATTAATTCGTGAAAACGAAGCTAAAATAAAAGAATCAGCACTTGAAAAGTCAAAAGAAATTCTTTCAACAACTATGCAAAGATGTATGATTGAACAAGTTGTGGAAACAACAGTTTCAGTTGTAGCTTTGCCAAGTGATGAAATGAAAGGTCGTATTATTGGTCGTGAAGGTCGTAATATCAGAGCTTTAGAAACTTTAACAGGTGTTGATTTGATCATTGACGATACACCAGAAGCAGTTGTATTATCAAGTTTTGATCCTGTAAGACGTGAAATTGCAAAACTTGCTTTGGAAAAACTTATTGTTGACGGACGTATTCACCCTGTTCGTATTGAAGAAATGGTTGAAAAAGCAAGAGAAGAAATCGAAAAGAAAATCCTTGCAGAAGGTGAAAACGCTGCATTTGAAATGGGCGTTATGGGCTTGAACAAAGAATTAATCAAAACTTTAGGCCGTTTATATTACAGAACAAGTTATGGTCAAAATGTTTTGAAACACTCCTTAGAAGTTGGTCATATTGCAGGCATGTTGGCCGCAGAGTTAGGTGCTAATGAACAAGTTGCAAAACGTGCAGGGCTTTTGCATGATATCGGTAAAGCGGTTGACCAAACTCAAGAGGGTACGCATATTCAATTGGGTGTTGAAATTGCAAATAGATTTGGAGAAAAACCAGAAATTATTCACGCAATTGAAGCTCACCATGATGATGTTGTAGCAAATACTATCGAAGCAGTTTTGGTTAAAATTGCAGATGCGATTTCTGCAGGTCGTCCTGGAGCAAGACGCGATACGTTAGAAATTTACATTAAACGTCTTCAAAAAATTGAAGAAATCGTTAATAGTTATGCAGGTATTAAACAATCATTTGCAGTTCAAGCAGGTAGAGAAGTTAGAATTATTGTACAAGCTGAAATGTTTGACGATCTGGCATCTCAAAAACTTGCAAGAGATGTTGCAAAGCGTATTGAAGATGAACTTGATTACCCAGGTCAAATCAGAGTAACAGTTGTTCGAGAATTTAGAGCTACAGAAATTGCAAAATAAGAGCAGGTTTTTCCTGCTCTTGTTTTAAAAGGATATGATGAAATGTCAGGTGATGTGAAAACAATAAAAATTATATTCTTTGGTGATATGGTTGGAAAACCAGGTCGGTTTGTAGTTCGTGATTTTTTGGCTGAAAATAAAGAAAATTATGATTTTGTTATTGCAAATGTAGAAAATGCGTCGCATGGTTTTGGATTAACCGAAAAAAATTATAATGATTTGATTGGTTATGGTGTTGATTGTATGACATCAGGCAATCATATTTGGGATAAAAGAGATATTTTTAGCTATATAGACAATGCTGACAAATTAATCAGACCGATAAATTACCCAAATGGTACGAAAGGTGTTGGTAGTCGAGTTTTTGATTGTGGCGACTATAAGATCGCAGTAATAAATGTTTTAGGCAAAGTGTTTATCAATGCAGTTGATTTTCAGTGGGAATTAATAACAGAAGAAATCAAACGTTTGAAAGAAATTACTCCTATTGTAATTGTTGATTTCCATGCAGAAGCAACTGCTGAAAAAATATGCTTTGCGAAATACTGTTCAGAACTTGGAGTGAGTGCGTTTTTTGGAACTCATACTCATGTTCAGACTGCAGATGAAAGTGTTATAAACGGAATGGGATACATTACGGATGCAGGTTTTTGTGGTGCATCTGATGGCGTTATTGGAATGGAATATAATACATCATTAGCCAGATTTTTGACAGGTATTCCTGAACGTTATGAAGTAGCATCAGGTAAGAGCGTTCAATTGAATGCAGTTGAGGTTGAGATCACTCCTTCAGATGGTAATACTGTTGCTATAAGAAGAATTTTTAGTAGTAGAAATAATGATAATGAGGGAGAAAATGAAGACTGATTTACACATCCATACCTATTATTCGGACGGTGTGTTCACGCCTGAAAAAGTCGTCGATACTGCAGTTGATGTTGGGCTTCAGGCTATAGCTATCACCGATCATGATAATGTGCTTGCGTATAATATAGCTCAAAATTACATAAAAGAAAAAGGACTTGATCTTGAAATAATTCGAGGTATTGAAGTTAACACGCTTTATAAAAATTACGAAGTCCATATTTTAGGTTATTTTATGAATCCTAATGATAATGATTTTCAAGCAATGTTAAAATCTCAACAAGCAGCCAGAATAAAGCAAACAAAAGAAATTTTGGGACTTCTTTCTAAAAAAGAAGGAATAAAAGTAAAGTTTGAAGATGTGAAAAAACTTGTTGCAGAAGGTGGTAGTATTGGTCGTCCACATATTGCAAAAGCAATAACAAATGCAGGTGGTACGAATAGTGTTATGGATGCTTATGCAAAGTATATTCACGAAAATTCACCTGTATATGTGCAAAGAAAAACAGTTTCTCCACAAGATGCAGTTGAAATTATTTATGATGCAGGTGGTATTCCTGTTATAGCACACCCACATGATTTGGATATTGCTGAGTCGTTAATTAAAGATTTGATGACTTATGGATTACGAGGAATAGAGGCGTACCACAGAAAACATTCACCTGCATGTGTTGAATATTTTTCATCAATGGCTGAGGAATTGGGTTTGATCGTAACTGGAGGGTCAGATTTCCACACTCCAAACATTATGAACGGTCAAATTATTTTGGGTAAAAACTTCGTTCCTGAATGGGTTTATGACAAACTTATTAAGGAAAAGAAATTAATCGATATGGCATAATTTATGAAAAAACAATTTTGGAAACTGGAATATTCAATAACATTATTTATCCTTTTAGGGGTATTTATGTTTTTCGTGCCAGTGAGGTTTGAAAATTATTTTCAGGCTCGTATGATTTCTAAATGGAATGATAAATATGATAAAGTTTCCTACATGTTTTCGGTTATAAATACTCAAACTACTGATGAAATTTTGAAAAGTTTTGCACAAGCCGAAGATCCTGAACAAAGAGAGAAATTGCTTTTGCAGTTAATTAAGCCCTATATGCGTTTAGAACCTGTAAATAAAAAATCGTTAAGGTATAAACCAAAAGTTTTAAATGGTAAAAAAGTTTCCAAAAAAGATTTTTTCTATTTTAATGATTTATATTTTGCAGATGGACAAATAGTTGGGGTAAAAGATATTGCAAAAAATGAAAAAAATTATGCCTGGTTTATGTTGATGTTTGATATAAATGGTACCTTGCCTCCAAATACTTGGGGTCGTGATATTTATGGTCTTTTCATATATGATGAAGGCAAGGTTGTGCCGTTTGGGTATAACAAGGATATGGATGAGTTAAAAATGGATTGTTCTGAAGATGGAACAGGTCTGTTTTGTTCTTATTATTACAGAATAGGTGGTGGATGGTGATAAAAAAAGTTTGTGTATTTGCGTCTTCTTCTAATTTTTTAGATGAAGTATATTATGAAGATGCAAAAAAACTTGGCGAATTATTAGGTCAAAATGATTATGACATGGTATATGGTGGGAGTAATCTTGGTTTGATGTGGGCTTGTGCTGAACAAGCAAAAAATAATGGAGCAAAACTTATTGGTATTATGCCTCAAAAATTGCAAGAAATGGGGGTATTTACTGAGGGTTGTGATGAATTTTACGTTACGACTGGAATGAGAGAGCGTAAAGCTAAATTGGATGAAGTTTCTGATGCAGTTATTGCTTTGGCTGGTGGTTTTGGAACGTTGGAAGAACTTTCTGAAATGATTGTTCAAAAACAACTTGGATATAATAAAAAGCCTGTGATTATCTTAAATACAAATGGCTTTTATGATAAATTGAATGAGTTTTTTGAAGTCGTAATTGAACAAAAATTTGCTAATAAAAATATGAGAAGTATTTATTATGTTGCACAAACTCCACAAGAGGCTGTTGAATATTTAAAAAATTACAAGCCTTCAGAGTTAAATGTGGATAAAAATGCAATATATGCAAGATAATTTTTATGATATAATTTTCTTACAATAAGGAGAAACAAATGGAAAATTTGAGAGATAAGTATGAAGTAGTTATAGGTTTAGAAGTTCACGCTCAGTTGAAAACTAAATCAAAAATATTTGCACCAGACGGAACAGAATTCGGTCAGGAACAAAATACACAAACAAGCCCTATTACTTTAGGTATGCCAGGTGTATTGCCAGTTTTAAATAAAGAAGTTGTGAATATGGGTATTTTAACAGGTTTGGCTTTAAATTGTGAAATTCCATCACGTTGTAAGTTCGATAGAAAACAATATTTTTATCCTGATTTGCCAAAAGGTTATCAGATTTCTCAATATGATGAACCTATTTGTGTAAATGGTCATATTGATATTAAAGGTAAAAGAATTGGTATTACAAGAGCTCACTTAGAAGAAGATGCTGGTAAATTGGTTCACGCAGGTGCAGATGGTCTTGCTGGTTCAAGCTATTCTTTAGTTGACTTGAACAGAGCAGGAACTCCACTTTTAGAAATCGTATCAGAACCTGATATGAGAAGTTCAGAAGAAGCCAGAGCTTATATGGAAGAATTGAGAAGTATTGTTAGATACATTGGCGTTTGTGACGGTAACCTTGAAGAAGGTTCTATGAGATGTGATGCCAATATTTCTATTATGCCGAAAGGTTCAAAAGAATTTGGTACTCGTGCTGAAATTAAAAACGTAAACAGTTTCTCAGCTTTGCAAAGAGCCATTGAATTTGAAATTGACAGACAAATTGAAATCGTAGAAGAAGGTGGCAAAGTCGTTCAAGAAACAAGATTGTGGGATGACAACTCTCGTGAAACTCGTTCTATGCGTGGTAAAGAAGATGCTCACGATTACAGATACTTCCCAGAACCTGATTTGATGCCGTTGGAAATTTCAAGAGAATGGGTTGAAGATATCAAAGCTAAAATGCCTGAACTTCCAAATGCAAAACGTCAACGTTATATGGATTTAGGTTTGAGCGAATATGATGCAAATGTTATTGTTGAACAGATGGGGTTAGCATTGTTCTTTGATGAAGTATTAAAACTTGGTGCTACTCCAAAAATTGCAGTAAACTTTATTATGGGTGAAATTGCTGCATATTTGAAAGAAGAACATATTGAAATTACTGATACTAAATTGACTCCTGATAATTTGGCTGAATTAATCGGATTAATTGAAAAAGGTACTATTTCAAATAACATTGGTAAACAAATTATTTTGGATATGATGAAAGATGGTAAAAAAGCATCTCAAATCGTTGAAGAAAAAGGTTTGAGCCAAATTTCTGATACAGGAGCAATTAAAGAAATAGTGCAAAAAATTATTGAAGCAAATCCAAATCAGGTTGAAGCATATAGAGGTGGTAAAGTTCAATTGTTAGGATTCTTTGTTGGTCAAGTAATGAAAGAAACTAAAGGCAGAGCTAACCCTCAAACAGTTAATGAACTTGTTAAGGAACTGTTAGGTTAAAATTTAAAAACCCTCCCTCTAAGGGAGGGTAATAATATTTTAGGTGGTAATGTATGTTTTTTCAAAGAAGAAAGAGTAGTATGGAGTATGAGATTTTTGAGCAGTCAAAAATCTTGGAACATATTTTAAATGTCTATGTGACAGAAGATGAGAAAATAAATATAGATGTTCCTGAAGGCATAAAACATGTTGTTTTTGTCGCAAGTGGTTCGTCATATCATTGCGCAAGATATGGTGCAGATATTTTTGGAAGTATAGCAAATATTGAAGCAAGAGCTATTTATTCCAGTGAATTTCTTCTAAAAGCAGTTATTCCGTATTCGGAAGATATGTTGTATGTTTTTATCACGCAGTCTGGTGAAACTTCAGATACAAATAAAGCATTAATTAAAGCAAAGCAATCAGAAGTTAGGACTCTTTGCGTTACAAATAAAGAAGATTCTACTATATGGAATGCGTCAGATTATAAAGTTTGTTGTCACGCTGGTGTTGAAAGAAGTATAGCAGCAACAAAATCTTTGACATCCCAAATGATGTGTATAACATTGTTGGCTTTAAAATTCGCACAAATGCAAGGAATAGACACAGAAAACACAATGGATGAAGTTTTATCGGTCCCAAGATTTGTTGAAGAAACATTCAAGCTCCAACCAAGAATTAAACAGGTAGGAAGATTTCTTTCAAAATACAAAAATATTATTGTGACTGCAGATGGGATTTCTTATGCTTTGGCAAAAGAAGCAGCTTTAAAAATAAAAGAAACATCTTATTTGAATGTAGCATCAAGCATTTTGGGTGAATTTATGCATGGACATGTTGCGGTTATGAATAATAAATCAGCATTGATTTATATTCTTGTTGATGATTTAAGCTATACTGCAACTAAAAATCTAAACAAAATCAAAAAAGATTATAACCCTCCAATTTGTATAATGGGTAACAAAAATGTGAAAATTAATTCTACGTTCAACATCAATATAGATTGTGAAAGTAAAATTGTAAAATATTTTTGTGTGGCAGTAATGATACAACTATTAGCATTAGAAATTGCTTTAAAATTAAGAAGAAATGTAGATAAGCCACACGGATTGGATAAAGTTGTAAAATAAACAAAAGAGGTCCTTTGGACCTCTTTTGTTATGTTTTCTTTAGTTATGCTTGAACATTCATTCCACGCGCATCAGCTTCTTTTTTACGGCCTCTGTTTACTAACGCATCAGGCAACGCTCCTAATGCACGACCTGCTAAAGTTGTTGCGACTACGCTTGCTACTGCAATTGCACCAGCAATTGGAATTAAATAAGGGTTTGCTTTAGGCATTTTTTCGCAAATTTTTGCTGCGGCTGCTAAGATTGTCATACCGCCAAGTTTAGTTGATGCAGCACCTGCACCTAATAACAAACCTGTAACTGTACCTACTCTGCGACCAGTTTTACATTTGTTGTATAGATTACCGTTTTTTGTAACTGCTGCGCCTGCAAATGAAACATTGTTTACTGATGTCATACACTTCTACCTTTTAATTTTTTAACCACACACATATATATAAAACCCTAAAGAAAAGATTTTTTGCTATTTATATGTGTGTAATTAATAATCTTTTACAATTAGAATTGATTTAGGAATCTTTCATCATTGTTAAAGAATAAACGTATGTCGTCGATTGCGTATTTTAGCATTGCAAGTCTTTCAACACCCATACCAAATGCAAACCCTGAATATACGTCAGGATCAATTCCAACACCTTTAAGTACATTTGGATCAACCATACCTGCACCAAGGATTTCTAGCCAACCAGTTCCAGAACAAGTTCTGCAACCTTTGCCTTCGCACATAATACATTGAACGTCAATTTCTGCAGACGGTTCTGTGAATGGGAAGAAACTGCTTCTGAAACGAGTTGGACGGCTTGCACCAAAATAAATTCTAATAAATTCGTTTAAAACACCTTTCAAATCGCCAAAAGTAATATCTTTATCAACATAAAGTCCTTCGATTTGGTGGAAGAAATTATTTTTACGAGCATTTACGTTTTCATTTCTGTAAACTCGGCCTGGAGAAACTACTCTGATAGGTGGTTTTTGATTTTCCATAGCGTGGATTTGAGCACCTGAAGTTTGGCTTCTCAAAACTACATTTTTAGCCAATTTTGTGTAGAAAGTATCCTGCATATCACGAGCTGGGTGATCTTTTGGAACGTTCAACATATCAAAATTGTAGTATTCAGTTTCAACTTCAGGAGAGTGTTCGCCTGGTACAACTGAGAAACCTAAATTTTGAAAAATTGAAACAATTTCGTTTGTTGTAGATGTAAGAGGGTGAATATGTCCAACAGGAGTGAATTTGCCTGGTAATGTTACATCTAACCTTTCTTTTTGTAATTTTTCATTTAATTCTTTTTTATAAAACTCATCATATTTACTCTTTAATGCAGATTCCAATTTTTGAGTGATTTCATTTGCTAAAGCGCCAACAACTCTTTTGTCAGCATCAGAAAGATCTTTTAAGCCTTTTTTAATTTCGTTGAATTCACCTTTACGGCTTAAATATTTTCCTCTGATTTCTTCAATATCGCTGATTGAAGTCGCTTTTAAAATTTCTTCATTTGCACTTGTGTAAATATTTTCTAATTGAGTTTTCATAATTTATCCTTTTATATTATTTCGTTATATTTTTTTTCGTAACCTATTGTAGTTTCAGGGCCATGTCCTGGATAAACAACCATATTGTCGTCAAGTTTAAATAAAATATTTTTTATACTATCAGATAATTTAGAGAAGTTACCTCCAGGTAAATCGCATCTGCCTACGCTATCTCTGAATAAAGTATCTCCTGAAAATAGTTTTCCGTCAATAAGGTAGCAAACGCAACCTTCAGTGTGTCCTGGTGTATGAATAACTTTAATTTCAGTATTTCCAAATTTTAAAATGTCATTATCGTTTATGTAGGCATCAGCTTTTGGAGTTTCTACACCTATTACACCGAATGTTTGCATAATGCTTGCACTTTCTTCCATTCGAGGAATATCGTCTTTGTGCACAAGAATCTTAGCACCTGTGCATTCTTTCATTCCATTGACGCCTAATACGTGGTCAAAATGCCCATGTGTTAATAAGATATATTTAAGAGTTTTATCTTTTAACTCATCTAAAATTTCTTGCTTAACTTCAGAACAATCAATTAAGACGGCTTCGTTTTCGTCAGTTAAAAGGTAATTATTTGCACCTAATGGCCCAGCTTCAAATGTTTGTACTATCATTTTCTCACAATCTCAAAAATATCTTTGCAGTGTTTGAAAAGTTCTTCAGCATTTTTTAATGCAACCATATTTGCACCATCACAAAGAGCTTTGTTAGGTTCAGGGTGAACTTCAAAGAACAATACATTTGCACCGACAGCCATTGCAGCTTTTGCAAGAGGAGGAACAAATCTTCTATCACCACCTGATGATGTGCCGTTAGCGCCAGGAAGTTGTACACTGTGAGTTGCGTCAAATACAACAGGATAGCCAAATTCTTGCATAATAGATATTGCTCTGAAATCTACTACCAAGTTATTGTAGCCGAAGGAAGTACCTCTATCTGTTAACAAAATATTGTTATTTCCTGCATCTTCAACTTTTTTAACTAATGGTCCCATTTGTTCAGGAGCTAAAAATTGTCCTTTTTTAATATTAACAATTTTACCTGTTTTTGCGGCCGCAACTAACAAATCAGTTTGTCTGCATAAGAATGCTGGTATTTGAATTATGTCAGCGACTTCAGCAACAGGAGCTGCCTGATCAGGAGTATGGATATCTGTTACGATAGGTACATTGTACTTTGACTTGATTGCATCAAGCATCTCAAGTCCTTTTCCCATTCCTGGACCTCTGTAAGAATCGATTGATGAACGATTAGCTTTGTCAAAAGAAGATTTGAAGACAAAATTAATGTCTAATTTTTTTGCGATTTCTTTTAAACCACAAGCTGTTTCATCTAAAATTTCCATGCTTTCGATAGCGCATGGGCCGGCAAGAATTGTTAATTTATCTCCGCCGATTTCAAAATCCTTTAATTTTAATTTTTTAATTATTTCCATAACTTGATTATATAAAAAACAAAGATGAAAGACAATAATAATTATTATGCAATTATATAAAAAATAACGGACTTTACGTCCGTTGTTTTTATTCTTCTATAGTATAGTGATAATTAGGTTCATCAACTTTATCATCAGGTTCATTTGCTTCTTTGAAACTCATTACAAAAATCTGACCTTGTTTGACTTCGATATCTTTGCCCTTACTTGCATAAGATAAAGGTGTTCTTTTGTATGCTCCCATTGCTGCTGATTTTGCTCTGTTGCCTTCTTCATTTTTAATAACACCTTGTACTAAGCCAAAAGCCGGGCCTACAACACCGTTAGCTAGTTGGTTACCGACAAATATTGCACCCTCTGTTGCAACATCTTTAACTGTCATGTCTCCTTTTGAATTATATTTGCCTGTAAAATCCCTTTTTACTGGAGTAGCTGTGTTTGTTGTAGCGTCATGATATATAGTTGGAATGAAAACAAATGAAGCATTTCTTTTTAATCTTGCAGGACCTTTTACGTTTTCTATTTTACCTTCAATTACAGAACCTGAAACTAATACATTTCCATTTTTAAGTGTTGTATTTTCTGCAACTTTTACTCTCCAGGTTTTTACAGGATTTGCTGTGGAAAAGTCACTCATTGCTTGAACTTTTACATTCACTGCTAAAGCTGGTTGCAAACCGATTAGTAAAAGAGCTGAAATTAATAAAATTCTTTTCATATTTTCTCCTATTTATCAAATATTGTTTTTAAATACTGTCCGGTGTACGATTTTTTATTTTTAGCCACATCTTGAGGTGTTCCGGTTGCTATAATTTGTCCTCCGTTATTACCTCCGTCAGGGCCTAAATCTATAATATAATCTGCGACTTTAATCAAGTCAAGATTGTGTTCAATTATCAAAATAGTATTTCCCTGATCTGCAAGTCTTTGCAGTATTTTGATTAGTTTATCCAAATCATACCAATGCAAGCCGACAGAAGGTTCATCTAACAAGTAAAGTGTTTTGCCTGTCGCACGTTTGTTTAATTCAGATGCTAATTTTATACGTTGAGCTTCGCCACCTGATAATGTTGTTGCACTCTGCCCAAGTTTTATATAATCTAGACCAACATCATTTAGGGTTTTAAGTTTATTTTTGATTGCAGGAATGCTATCAAAAAATTCTAACGCTTCTTTTACGCTCATATCAAGGACATCAGATATTGTTTTGCCTTTATACTTAACTTCAAGAGTTTCTCTGTTGTAACGTTTGCCTTTACAAACATCACATTTTACATAAACATCTGACAAAAAGTTCATCTCAATTTTTAGTAAGCCGTCACCTTTACACGCTTCGCAACGTCCACCTTTTACGTTAAAGCTAAATCTGCCGGGTTTGTAACCTCTGACTTTTGCTTCGTTTGTTTTGGCATAAAGATCTCTGATATGAGTGAATACATCAGTATAAGTTGCAGGGTTTGAACGTGGAGTTCTGCCAATAGGAGATTGGTCAATATCAATTATTTTATCTATATGTTCAAATCCTAAAATCTCATCTACGCCTTGAGGCTTTGGTTTGTTTCCACGTAATTTGTGCAGTGCATATTCATAGATTAAATCTTGCATCAAGGTTGATTTGCCTGAACCTGAAACACCTGTTAATACAACTATTTTACCTAATGGAATATCAATATCTACATTTTTTAAATTGTTTAGGTGAGCGTTTTTAACTTGTAAGAAATTACCGTTGCCTTCACGTGTTTTTTCTGGAATTGGAATAAATTTTTCGCCACTTAAGTATTTACCTGTGATTGATTTAGATGAATTTATAATATCTTCAATCGAACCTTTTGCGATAATTTTGCCTCCGTTTATACCTGCTTTAGGGCCGATATCTACGATATAATCAGCGTTGCGTATAGTTTCTTCATCATGTTCGACAACTACAAGTGTATTTCCAAGGTTACGAAGTCTAATTAAAGTTTTAATCAATCTGTCGTTATCTTTCTGATGAAGGCCTATAGATGGTTCATCAAGAACGTATAAGACACCTGATAAACCACTTCCGATTTGTGTTGCAAGCCTTATACGTTGAGCTTCGCCCCCTGATAAAGTGCCTGCCATACGCGCGAGGTTAAGATAACCTAGGCCAACGTCTTTTAAAAATCTCAGGCGAGCTCGGATTTCGTCTAAAATCTGTTTTGCAATCTGAATATCATAGTCAGAAAGTTCCAGATAAAGATTTTCAATAAAATCATACTCCTCTTCAACAGACATTAATGTGAATTCATAAATATTTTTGTTATTAACGGTTACCGCTAATGAGAAAGGTTTTAATCTCGCACCGTTACAAGCAGGGCATGGTGTTGTAACCATATATTTTTCGATTTCTTCTCGCCAATACTCTCCGTTGGATTCATTATAACGTTTTTCCATATAGGGGATTACGCCAATGTGTCTGTGATATTGAGTGTGGTAACGTTTTGTGCCAAATCGTTTTACGTGAAAAGCAACTAAATCATCTCCACCGTACAAAATTATGTTTTGATGTTCTTGAGAAAGTTCTCCAAAAGGAGTGTCCATATCAATTCCATAGTGTGAGGCTACTGATTTTATGACATCGTCATAGTAGCTGTTGGAAGTTCTAGCCCAAGGATAAATTGCACCGTCAGCGAGGGATTTTGTTCTGTCAGGTACAATTAAGTTGGGATCAATAACAAAATTGGCGCCTAGTCCAGAACATCTTTCGCAAGCCCCGTAAGGATTATTGAATGAGAATATTCTTGGTGCAAGTTCTTCGTAGCTCAAATTGCATTTAGGGCATGCCAATTTTTCGCTATAAATAATTTCTTTATCACCTATCACATCAACTATTGTAATTCCGTCGGCCTTTTGCATTGCAATTTGTACACTGTCTGCGATACGTGATTGAGCGTTTTCTTTCACTACAATTCTATCAACTACAACATGAATTGTATGTTTGTGAGATTTGGTAAGTTTAATGTCATCTTCATCTAAGTTATAAATCTCATCATCAACTTTAACTCTTACAAATCCCTCTTGTCTAAGTTCTTCAAATGTTGAAACAAATTCACCTTTTTTGCCTCTTGCAATTGGTGCTAAAATCTGGATTTTAGTACCTTCAGGAAGTTTCATAATGCTATTTACAATCTCATCTAAAGATTGTGGTTTAATTATTTCGCCACATTCAGGGCAATGAGGAACCCCAATTCTTGCGTACAAAAGTCTTAAATAATCATAGATTTCAGTAACGGTTCCCACAGTTGAACGTGGGTTGTTACTGGTTGATTTTTGGTCAATAGAAATAGCTGGCGAAAGTCCGTCAATATAGTCAACATCAGGTTTATCCATTTGTCCCAAGAATTGACGAGCATATGTTGAAAGGCTTTCTATGTAGCGTCTTTGACCTTCTGCAAAAATTGTATCGAATGCAAGTGAGCTTTTGCCACTACCTGAAACACCTGTAAAAACAACAAGTTCGTTCTTTGGAATTTCCAAAGAAACATCTTTTAAATTATGTTCACGTGCTCCCTTTATCTTGATAGTGTCTTGCATAATTTCATTATGCCATGGAAAATATTAAATTCAAATTTTGAGTTTTATAAATATTAAACTTTACATTAAATAGCTATTGTAATAAAATACTCATAGAAATCACGTCGATGTGGTGGAATGGTAGACACGCATGCTTGAGGTGCATGTGGCGAGAGCTATGGGGGTTCAAGTCCCCCCATCGACACCATTTTAATCGGTGCAATAAATTGCACCCTACAGGCTACAGGCTTGTTCTGTATGTTAAATTGCCACTAGCAAAAAATATTTTTACATGTTTTGCTTATAAAAACATGGAGGATAAAAATTTATGCCGGTACAAAATAATATTTCATTTGGTTCACAATTAAAGCCAACAAGAACTTTAAAGCAAGGATTCAATCTTCTTCGTAATAATCAATACCATCACCCTTATGATTATCACAATTTTGCGAATTCAGTTGAAGCCATATTAAATGATGGTTCTGATGATGTAATTGAAATTACAAAAAACAATACAAAAGGCATACTAATGGCAAAAGTTAATGGAAAAATTATTCTTACTGAACGAGATTACGCAGATAATGCTTATGGAAAAGGTAAAATATTTATTGGCTTTTTAACTTCTCTTGCAAATCAAAGAAACCCTAAAGTAGACATTTTAGAACTTTCTGATTATGAACGGGAAGAAGTTATTAAACCTATTGTTAGGGATCTGGTAAATTTAACATTTAACAAGCAAAATAATAACAGTAATTCCCTTTTGTACGAGTATCTTGATGTTGCAGAAAATATAAAAAACAAAATATGTGAAGCAAATTTCAAAAAAATATTTGAAACATTGGAACCAAAAATTTTTAATGATAACATATAAGCAAATTTAGTAAGTAAGTAGGGTGCAATTTATTGCACCGGAATTATTCGCATTCCATTGAATTAATTTGATGTTTATCTTCAAAATTACACCAATCAATATCATAATATCCATTTTGTACAAATTTTTTAAACGATGAATATTCCCAATCTTTTGGTCTGATACCATAATGCTTCATTGGATTGTAATGGATATAATCAAGATGTTTATGCAAATCGTCTTGATTTCTTATAATATGGTCATAATATCTTCTTTGCCAAGCACCTTTTTCACCACGTTTTGTTGCAGATTCTGATAAGTTTTCACAAACGAAACTTTTATCAATATTAATTGAAAAATAATATTTGATTGCTCTTATTATATTAGGGATGTCATTAGGATTTTTTGTTGCTAATATCAAATGACAATGTTCTTTCAAAACGGATATTGCAATGATTTCAAAATTAAACTTTGAAATTGCTTGTTTAATACTATCTTTTAATAATTGAATATTAGGTAACAGAATCTCTTTGCGATTGTAAGTTACAAAAGTAATAAACACAGGATTATTACAATCATTAAAATATCTTCTATAATTGCTCATATAATTTATTTTATCATAATTTGGTGCAATAAATTGCACCCTACTTCTATCTACCGATTTCGATAGCTTTTAGTGCCATTGATTTTGTAATATTTACTAATGCAAGGTTGGCTTCGTATGCTCTTTGAGCCATAATTGCGTCAGCCATATCTACCATAGGGTTTACGTTAGATGCTCTGATATAGCCGTTTTCGTCAGCGTCAGGGTGTCCTGGTCTGTATATTCTTTCACCCATTGTAGGATCGTCAACGCAACCACTCATTGTTACACCACCTTGCAAGTATGGAAGTGTTCCAACACCAAAAACATCTTGTTTCATTGTATTCATCAAACCGTGGAATGAAATTTCGTCAGTTGAATTTAATACAGGAATTTTTCTGACGTAATTTGGAGTATCAATGTTAGCCACGTTCTTTGCGTGAATATCAAGCCTTAAACCGTGTGCTCTTAATGCGTTTGATCCTATATTGAATGATTCTAATATACTCATAATTTACCTTTCTTATTAGATCCTGAAACGAGTTCAGGATAAGATATTTCTAAAACTCGCAAGCTCGTTAAGAACTATCTTATTTGCCTACGTTGATTACAGTTTTCATTTCTGTAATTATGTTGGTCATTCTTCTTGTTGCCATAGAATATAACATTGAGTTTTCCTGTAATGCTATCAATTCTTGTGCTGGGTTGATTTCGTCATAAACTCGTTCTTCAATAATAGCAGAAGGTCCGAGTTTCTCAGAAAGTTTTGTTTCTAGTGGGCTATTCATTGTGCCCAAGTATGTTCCAAAGTTGATATCACGTCTTACATAACCTGGTGTATCAACGTTTGCAATGTTTGAACCAATCGCTCTTTGTCTTTGAGAGATTAAGTCCATCATTAATGAAACTTTTCCAATACTGTTTAATGGTGTGTACACTACCTAGCCTCCCTTATTAACCTTCACGAATATTTATCGCTTTGTTGTACATATCATCTACGACTTTCAACATACGTGTACTTGCAATCATAGAAGCGTTAAGTCTTAGCATTTCGCTAGTTGAGTTGTAAACGCTTGTGTTTGAAGTTTCTATGTTGTGTTGTTTAAAGCAGTCATGCCCTTTTACTAAAACTGCTTCACCAGAGTCATCAGTAGCTTTAAATCTGTTCATGTCTGCTTGTTCCAAACCTTCAGGCGAAGCAAATCTTACCAAAGGAATGTTGCCTAATAATCTTTCATTCTTCTTTCCTGCTTCATATGCGTAAACGTCACCGTTTGGTTTTATTTGAAATCTGTAACAGTTAGTTGGGATTTGAATACCTTCACCAACCATCCAGCCATCATTTGTTACTAAATAGCCGTCTTTTCCTTGTTTAAATCCACCGTCACGAGTGTATTGAACTTCACCTGTTGGAGAAGTTACAGGGATAAATCCAGCACCGTCGATTGCAACGTCATAAGGATTTGATGTAATACGGATTGAACCTTGCGCAAAGTCAGTTCTTATAGCACCTTTTAGGTAACCGTCTTCGCCAAGCATTTGTTCAAATCTTACTGTTTTGTAAGCATTTGTGTTCATGTTTGCAAGGTTGTTGCCCACTTGACCCAATCTTTCAAATTGAGTAAATGCGTTGTTAATACCTTTTCTAATTACGCCTTGTATTGTGTACATCAGCTAATCCTTTCTATGTTGCAGATCCCAGTTGGGAAATTACTTTTTGTAAGTTTTGGTTTTGAATCATGAATAATTGTCTGTTTGCATCAAAGTTTTTGATTACTGGCATTAGGTTAACAAATTCTTCTTGCAAACTCACGTTAGAAAATTCGTTATAACCTTGTTTAACTTTAGGGTCCATTAAAAGTGCGCCATTTGAGTCAACAACGCCTAAATAAGCTACGCCTTCAAGTTTGTGGGTTGATGGATTAAATACGCTTACTAACCCTCTATCGTTAATTTTAATTTGTTTTAAATCATCAGGTACAATATGCAATTTTATTGGCATACCTGTATTTGAAAGCACTTTTGAATCGTCAAGAGTTAATAAATTGCCATCTTTGTCTAGTTTAAATCTTCCGTCACGAGTAATTTTTATACCCTCTGCGCTTTCAGTTTGGAAATAACCTTTAGATGCGATTGAAATGTCCAAAGGATTTGGTGAAATGTTTAAACGACCGACTTTATCATCAACAGTTGTTGACAAACCGTGAACACCAAGAAATTCTGTCATAGAAGAAACTACTGCATCTTTTCTTTGATAGCCGACTTTGTCGAACCCTACAATGTTTTCGTTAGTGATAGAAATAAGCTCACTGTCAACGTGCATAGCCCTTATTGAAGCAGTTATGCCTTTTTCTACAAATCTAATTCCACCGTTAATTTTCATACAATTATACCTCTACTTATAGTTTCGGACTATTTTAGTATTTACTCAACGAAATAATAAAAAATCATCCGTTTGTATGGGTTTTGCATGATATTTAATGATGTTTTATAAAAAGTCAATGTTACATAAAAAACAAGGAGGGCATTCACCCTCCTTGTTTTTTTCAATATCGTCATTCTGAATTTATTTCAGAATCTATTAATGTTTATTTGCTTGTTGCGTTGCTACTCACCTAAGCACAACACGTAATCGGTGCCCTTGGCACCACGTTTCATGGCGGATAACTCAGACCCATCGGCAAAGTAGAGAGCCCACGCGTAGTGTTCAGTGTACTCAGAGGAAGACCAGGAATAACCTGTATTTGGAATTCCTTCTGTTTCACTTGCATAAATGTCACGTAGTTCTTCGATTGTTGGAAGGTGCATACCTTCTTCTGCACAAGCTTTCTTCGCACCTGCCCAGTAATTACTTGTGTATGCTGATGATATATCACCTGCTGTACAATATTCATATCCATCACTTGTTGAGTCAGCACAGTTGATTGGTGTTGATATTGTACCAAGATTTTTGAAAGGAGCCCCTGTTTTAATCGCAATATTAATCCCTCTAATATCTTTTCCTGTATCCATTTGGTTTGGTGTCTTACCACCTGAAACGTCATACAAGATAGAAATAGCATCAGTAGATAATCCAACACTATCTTTAGAACCAGTTAATCTAACAACTTGGTTAGATAATGGATCTTGAGTTGCATTTGGATTGTATGCGATCAAAGCTGATACTCCGTCAGCAAATTGAACACCGATAGTTTCAGTACCATAGTTTTCTGTTGAATAAAGATTTTTTGATGCTTTTAAATCTTTAGTTTCAACAGGATCACCAGTTGTTGTAATTGTACTTGTAAAACAATCAGTTAATTTGTCACTAGAACAAGTTTTTGTAATTTTAATATGTTTACCTAATTCTTCCACAAAATCTGCAGTAGTTGAAT
>SUTY01000016.1 GCA_015152455.1 Cyanobacteria bacterium SIG32 | reverse complement strand
GATGAAGAAGTGATCAAGGTTTTAGTGACCAAGTGATCAAGTAATATATTTTAAGGTTGGAAGATCCAACAGAATAGGAGAACGTATTATGTTAAAAAGTGAAGCTATGACTGGCTTTAAGACCTTAGGGGGGGGGTAGAAACGCTCTCCTAGCAAGGCTTTCAGACGTTTTAGGATTATTCCCTCGCCCATTGAGGGAGAGGGGTAAAAATGCCTTCACTCTAGCAGAGGTTCTAATCACCCTAGCAATTATCGGCGTTGTTGCTGCAATAACAATCCCAACATTGATAAAAGAGCACCAGAAAAAAACATATGTTACAACTCTGAAGAAATCCCAAGCCGAATTAACTGAAGTTTTTAGAAGAATAAAAGCAACTGAAACCGTAGATACAATTAGGGCTACATCTATATATAAAGCAATAATAAATAATGAAGACGTGTATGATAAATTAAGCAGACACATGAAAATTACAAAATATGATAAAGATCATCCGTATAATTATTTGTTTATAGATAATTATACGGATGAAGGTCAATCTATTGATTGCTCTACACTTAATTGCTTTCAAATGGCCAATGGGGCTATTTTTAGTCTCGATCGCAATAGTAGAGGAAAGAACGACAAACTAATTCTCAACCTTGAAATAGATATTAATGGTGAAAAAACTCCTAACCGCTATGGTAGAGATATTTTTAAGTTTTGGATCGATGATAATGGGTTCTTGTATGGTGTAGGACAAATTGCACCTTGCTATAATGACCCAGCAGACCATCTAAATGAATGCTTAGAGGTTGCAATATCCCAATGGCAATTGAGTTGCGTTTGGGAGAAATATGAAGATTTTGAATTTGAGGATTTTATGAAACTATCCGCAACTCAATCAGGTGAAATGACAGAAGAAGAATTTGATGCTCAATGGAACGCATTAACACCGGAAGAACAAGAAGCTATAAGAAATGAACAGGAACCTCAAATGCAAGAAGGAATACGTCAACTGAAATTAGGACTTGGTTGCACTGGTAGAGTATTAGATGAAAATGCCATGAATTACTAATAAATACGCAATAAACATTGCAAAAAAATGTTAAACAAGGTCAGACAATGCCTGACAAAATATAATCTTATCGGAGTCTATCTTAAGGCTCCGATTTTTTATTAATCAAAACTAATCCACAAATTCCACAAAAAATCAAAACAATTGAGATAATTTGCGCTACAGGCATACCGTAAATATCTAATGCACTATCAACACGAAACCCTTCAATAACAAATCTGACAATTGAATACAAGATTAAATAAGCAAAAAACACCATGCCTGTCTTACACTTATTACTCTTAAAGATCCAAATTAAGAAAGCAAAAATTAATAGATCAGCAATTGATTCATACAAAAAAGTTGGGTGAAAATACTGATAATTAATAAATTCACTTGGTCTGTAAATAGGTTTTATATAAAGCCCCCAACTAGAAGTCATAGGACGACCAAAAGCCTCTGAATTAAAAAAATTTCCCCAACGTCCAATTGCTTGAGCCAACACAACCGAACACGCCAGCACATCTGCCATAAGAAGAAAACTCAACTTATATCGCTTTGCAATAAAATAAACCAAAAAAATTCCGATCAAAAGCATGCCATGGATAGATAATCCACCTTGTCTTATATCAAAAATTTCAAGCGGAGCATATAAATAATATTCAAAATTCAACAAGCAATAATACAACCTGGCACCTAAAAGCCCAATAATTATGAATATCGGAGAATAATCAATAAAAAAATTATCAGGAAGATCTGTCTTTTTTGCTAAAAAATTTGCACAAAAAACAGCTGCAAATACAGCCAAAGCCATCATAATACCATACCAATAAACAGAAAATCCAAAAACCGTAAATGCAATTTCACCTGGTGATTGAAAAATAAACATGCTTACTTTTTCAATTCTGCAATTTTTGCTTTAACTTCTTCTGCATCAGGCGCATCAGGAAATTTTTCCAAATATGTTTCATAATTTGAAACCGCTTCTGAATGCAAACTAATTATTCTATCTAAGATTTCTTTCGATGGTTCATATTGAGATTCATTACCCAAAGTATCTAAGTCAGGCACAAACAATTTACCGTCCTCTGTAACCCTAACATTACCATACTGCAAATCAACTGCAAGATTTCCTTGCGCAACCGCCAAAGAATAATAAACGTCAGCAACAGAATCATCAATATTTATAGCTTTTTTGTATTCTTCAATAGCGTTTAAATAATCTTCAGCCTGTGTATATGCAACAGCCAAATTATAATGTGTTTCAAAAATAGTATTATCAAGGTCAATACTCGATTTCAAGCGTTCTATCGCATCTTGATAATTCCCCTCATCTAAATAAAGTTTAGCTTTTGTATTAAGCTCTTGTACCGCAAAATTATTAATGCAGGCAGTTGAAACAACTGATACAAATAATATACTTACTAATAAAAGTGCTTTTTTCATCTCATCCCCTTACTTCGTGTAAAGTAATTATAAAATAAGAATAAAAACATGGCAAATTTTATTAATTTAAGTTACAATTAAAGCAAAAGGAGAATATGTTCATGGCGAAAGTTGTAAAATTAGGAGCAAAAAAAGAATCAGTAAAAGAAGATTCAAATGATAAAGAATTGGTTTATTGTAGCTTTTGTCACAGACCTAACACTCAGGTATTGAAAATGGTTCAAGGTCCTGGGGTTAATATTTGCTCTGAATGTGCAATGATAGCAGTTCAGTATCTTATATTAAATGACAGAATGCCGTCAGCTGAAGCTCAACAAATTTTGGATGCTTTTTGGGGGAAAGCAAAAAGATAATGATGACCGAATTTAAACAACTTAATCCTTTTGAAATAAAAGCTGAAATCACAAGCCTTATTAACAATTTTAAGGACGTTAATGAGTTATCCAAATATATTGACCAAATTCAACTTTTAGATGCTCAAAATGATAAAAAAACAATTAGCAAATTGCTTTTCAAAGAGCTTTACAATATAAAAACAGATGAAGCGACAATTTTGTGTTTTCTGCTCGAACGCTACGCCAACAAAGAAGAACTTGTTAAAAAACTTTGGGATCTGTTAAAAAATAATATGGTAGCTAACAATGTAAAAATTGTTGCAGTTAACTTTTTAAGAGGATTAGATTCCAATTGGGAATTGGATAGTGGTGATGAGCTTCTTAACAACGAAATTATTGATGCCGACACCAAAAAATTACTGCACAATGCCATAATTAACCCAGAAATCCAAATAGATTTTCTTGATTTTCTTACATCATTAAGTAGCAATGATAAATTGACTCTAATCAACTCTTTAGGTGCTGATTACACAGAAGATGCGTTGGCAAACATATTAATACCAGTCTTTTTATCACAACCTGACAGCGAAGTCGGTATTGAAGCTCTAAAATTATTGGGGGAATCTAAATCACAATTAGCATTCCATGCTCTGAATACTTCGGCAGAATTTACTAATGAGAAAATCTCTCAACTTGTCAAAAAAAGTCTTTCAACTTTAAAAATTGCAGGTATAAGAGAAGATAATTCTGAAGAATTTTATAAAAAAATTCTTTCAGATTCAAAACCATACAGATTTTGCCTGACTTCACCTGATGGGTTTGGCAATCAGGCGCTTATTTTTTCAAGAAAAACTACCGAAAACAAAATCAGATTTGTCGCAATCGTTATTGACGATTATCACGGAATTAGAGATTGTTTTGGGTTTTACGAAATTTCTCAATTTGAATGCGACAAAATTATTGAACGATTTTATAAAAATGAAAAAGAAATTAATGTTCAGCCAAATGTGTTAAAAACCATTCTGAATAATGCAGAAAAAATATCTAAAAAAACTGCAAATAATTGGTTATTACCTTATGAATACGTATGCTGGAAAAACCTTTTGGCTGATATAGATTTTGACCCACGAGATTTGGAAGAAATCTTAAGCAGCAAAATGTCTAAAAAAGAATTAACAACAGACGATTTGGAAAATATTTTAAATGATGATTATTGTGAAAAATGGTTTTTAAATGCAGGTTACAGTGATGAATTTGAAGATATATGCAACTCTGTTCCAAAAGATTTTAACAAACTCATTGAAGAAAATCTTGAAAAAGTATTTTACAAAGAAGAAAAAGAAATTTGGTCCAAACGCCTGTTAACGATTGCTTATTTGAAACTCGCAAATAACGATTTAAAATCCGCCGAAGAATTTTACAGTCTATACTATGACAACAAATTACTAACTAAAATGTTTGAACATATTTTAAAAAGAAGTATTTACGAATATTATGTAAATCTAAAATTCAATACAGAGCTTAATAATGGCAAATACTCTTTGAAAGAACTAGATACCATTATCAAACAAATTGAGGATTTATGGGTATGTACAAAATAATGGCACTTGATATCGGCACAAAACGAATTGGGATAGCTTTAAGCGACTATCTTTTGATGCTTGCGAACGGCCATTCATACATTCCAAGAGAACCTGAAAACGTGGCAATTGAAAATATCAAAAAAATAGCAAAAGAAAACAATGTAAAAAAAATTGTTATCGGTATTCCTTTGAATATGGATAACAGTTTCGGTCCTCAGGCTCAAAATTGCAAAGATTTTGCCGAAAAAATTGAAGGTTTTGAAATTATATTTGAAGACGAAAGGCTTACTTCTGACACCGCAGAAGAAAATTTAAGAAACAGAAAAATAGACTTTAGAAAAGATAAAGGATTGGTTGATATTGAAAGTGCTTGTATTATACTTGAACAATATCTATCAAGAAAGAAAGGGTAAAACTATGGAAGAAAAACAATTAATTGAAACAATGGACGAACAAGGCAACATTATCAAATTTGAATTGTACGATATCGTTGAAGTTGACGAACAAGAATACGCACTCTTGTTACCGGCTGAACCTCAAGAAGAAGGTGAAGAAGAAGAGTTGGTACTTATGAAGTTGACACAAGATGGTGAAGATTACATATTTGAAAGTATCGACAATGATGAAGAATTCAATAAAGTTGCTGAATATGTAGAAAATATGGACGACGTAGAAGAGGAAGAATAAATTGTTTGAAAAATTTACGGAAAAAGCTATTAATGTAGTCACAGAAGCCCAAAATATCGCAAAAAAACAGAAATCTGTATGTGTAAGACCTGAACACTTGCTATTAGCTCTTGTTCAAGAAGCAAAAGGTATTTCACTAAAAATATTCAAGTCCTATAATATTAATTTTGAAGAACTTGAAATAGCGTTATTTAAGTCTGCAAAACCAATCACAACGGATACGGATTTACCAGCATTAGCGTTTAGTGATGATCTTAAAATTTTGCTTAGACAAACACTTGATCTTGCGACAAAATCAGGGAATACAACTGTTTTATACGAACATTTATTTTTATCCGTAATTCTTGACAAAAACTCAAACAATTACAAAGTTTTGAACGAAGTAGGCTTTGACATAAAAACATCTCAAAGCCTACTCGAAAAACTTGTTCAACGCAAAACAAAGCGTTTGTATCACCCTGAAGTTGATGAAGCAAAAGAACCTGAAATAAATTTAAGCAAAGAAACCGATACCATATTTGACAGTAAGGAATCTTCTGCTGTATTTGAACGTGCGGTTTCAAAACTTTCAACTTCTAGTTATGAAATTTTAGGAACAGAACAAATAATATCTTCAATTCTAGAAGATAAGAATTCAGAACTAACAAAAATATTTGCACAATATGGAATAACCGCAGAAAATTTTGAAGAAAAACTTGCCAACGTCCAATCAAGACAATCAGAATACGAAGGGCGACAAATCATATTTACACCTAACGCATTTAGAACAATGAGTTCCGCTCTTCAAACTGCAAAAGAACTCGGATCCTCTGTTGTAAAACCTGAACACATTGTATTAGGACTATTGAAAACTAAAAAAGGTGTCGCTTACGATATTCTAAAAGAACTAAATGTTACTGATGACGATTTGGCTCACAGTATTATAAAACCAATAGAAAAGCAAATGCCTGAAACCCTTACAATTCTAAGACTTGCAAAACAGGAGGCAAGAAGGCTTGGCAGAACGGTTGTTGGTACAGAAATGTTCTTGCTTGGTATTATCGGAGAAGCTACTGGCATTGGGGCTACCGTATTGACCGAACTCGAAATCAATATTCGTGATGCTAGAACTGTAGTTGAACAGTTGATTGGTTTTGGAAACGAATATTTTGATAAGGAAATTGTGTTTACAAAACGAGCAAAGAGAGTTTTGGAAAAAGCCTGGGAATTTGCTAAAAAAGAAAATAAAGAACGCATTGAATCATCACACATGTTACTTGCGATTACAACAGAACCAACTTCGCTTGCAATGAGAGCTTTAGAAAATCTTGGTGTTGATGCTGTTGAAATAAAAGAAGGTATCAAAAAACACTTATGATCACTGAAACAGTGGAAACTTTTTTAGAAAAATATAACCTAAAGAATAGCAATATTTTAGTTGCATTTTCTGGCGGTTTCGATTCTATGTGCCTTCTTCACGTGTTAAAAAAATTATCTAAGAAATATCACTTTTCAATTACCGCAATTCACTTAAATCACGGTTGGCGAGGAAAAGAAAGCGACAATGAAGAAGAAATTTGTAAAAACTTTTGCGCAGATATTGAATTCTATAGCGAAAAATTACCTGATAATATCCCACATACAGAAACCGCAGGACGAGAAGCACGCTATGATTTTTTCTACAAATGTGCAAAAAAATTCGACTCTAATATAATTTTTACAGCACATAATGCTAACGATAATGCAGAAACAGTTTTTTACAGATTAATGAAAGGTACTGGTTTGACAGGATTAGAAGGTATTCCTGAAAAACGTGATATTTTTTATCGTCCGATTTTAACAATTTACAGAGAAAACATTGAACAATATTGCAAAGATAACAACTTAACACCAAATAATGACAGTTCTAACCAAAATTTAAAATACACAAGAAATAAAATCAGAAATGAAATATTTCCTATTTTAAATGATAAATTCCCTGATTTTGAAAAAAATCTCAATAAATTATCACAATCCGCACAATTTACCAACAATAAAATTGAAACGCTGGTTAAGCCACTTGAAAAATATTCAACACCTGAATTTATTGATATAACTTCAGAGCTTCAAAATACAGTTATACATAAATTTTTACGACAATATAACATAGATTATGATAATAAAAAAATAAACGATATTGCATCTTTTATTCGTGACACACAATTGTCTAAATCTGGGAAAACAATCTCTTTAACCAAAGACAAATGGCTATTTGTTAATGCAAAAGAAATAAAAATTATAACAAAAAATATAGTGGAATTTAAAGAAATTCCTGTAACAAAAGTTGGAAACTACAATATTAATGAATATATTTTTTCAATTGAAGAACATAACACAACGCCAGAGAGATTTCCTTGTGATGAAGAAAATATGGCGTATGTAAACATTCCAAATCTACAAAATCTATGTATCAGGCAAAGAAAAAATGGAGATGTAATACAACCTTTAGGAATAAAGGGCACTCAAAAATTGAAAAAATTTCTAAATGAGAAAAAAGTTCCAAAACACGAAAAAGATTCTCTAATTTTTCTTTGTAAAGATAATGAAATTCTTTGGGCGCCTGGTTTTGGAATCAGTGATAAAATTAAAGTTGTAACAACTCCAACTCATGTGATAAAATTAAGAAAAGAGGGATAACATGGAAAATCTAAAAATTTTATTTACAGAAGAACAAATTCAAACAAGAATTAAAGAGATTGCTGATGAGATAAACCAATTGTATAAAGATGAGGAAATTATAGCAATTTGTGTGCTAAAAGGTGCAGTATTATTTGCAGTAGATTTAGTCAAGCACCTCAAAATGCCACTAAAAATGGAATTTATAAGACTTTCAAGTTATGGACATGGGACAACAAGTTCAGGTAAAGTTCACGCAGTAGATATTTCTTTACCTGATCTAAACGACAAAAATGTTTTAATAATTGAAGATATTGTTGACACAGGGCTTACTGCCAAATTTTTACTTGATTTTATCAATGGGAATTTTAAAACCAAATCAACAAAATTCTGTTCATTATTGGATAAAAAGATTTCCCGTGCTACAGACGTAGAACCTGATTATTATGGATTTGAAGTTGATGATAAATTTTTAGTCGGCTATGGCTTAGACGACGAAGGTTATTGTAGAAATTTAAAATACATTGGATACAAAAATTGACAATAAACACAATTACTGAAATTGATAATTTTTTTAATATTGACGTTCAAAAAAATCCGAGCGAGATTTTTGATGTGTTAAAAAAAGTTCTAGATTTTGAAAGTGCATACATCTACCTTTCAAATGAACTTACATACTCATACAATACAAAAGATAAATATACATACTCTATTAAAGAAGAATTAAAAATACAAAACGCACCTTTTGGAATAATCGAAATTACAAGAAACCAAAAATTCAACGAAAATGAACGTAAGATCTTTAAAACCTGTTCTTCGATAATTGCAAATTTAATTAAGGATATCGAAATATCCAAGATTGTAAATATCCAAGTAAAAACGTTACAAGAAGGAATTTTAGAAAATAATACGGCATACAAAAATGAAAAAAGTAAAAATGATTTTTTTGCAAATTTTTCTCACGAATTAAAAACTCCGTTAAATGCAATTATTAGTTCTTCAGAACTATTAGCTGAACGAATTTTTGGGCAATTGAACGACAAACAAGAAGAATACGTTAATGACATTCGGATATCAGGATTACACTTACTAGGTATGATTAATGACATCTTGGATATGGCAAAACTTGATGCAAATTCAATGCAATTAAATCTAACCCAATTTGATATCTCAACAACACTAGAAGATGTGTATAACATAATAAACCCATTAGCGATAAAAAAGAATATTAAAATAAAAAAAATATGTAATATTACAGATCCAATCACCGCAGACAGGCAAAAAATTCAACAAATATTTTTCAACTTAATTAGTAATGCAATAAAATACACCCCTGAAAACGGTGAAATTTCAATAAAAATAAACAAATTAAAAGATGCAACTTTTATAAGCGTTAAAGATACTGGTATAGGAATAGACGAAAAATTTCACGAAAAAATATTTCAAAAATTCGTTCAATTAGGAAGTCAAAAACATTCTAATGGGCTAGGATTAACTATAACAAAAGAACTTGTGAAACTTCATAATGGTGATATAAAACTAAAAAGCAAACTACAGCAAGGATCTGAATTTATAGTTACAATACCTGATATATCTTGCCATTGAATAAGAAATATGGTATAATTTAAAATAAACGGAGGATTATATGGCTTCTATTCTTGATGCGATTGATGAAACCAGACACGATAGTCATGCTTTTATTAAAATTATTCTTTATACAATCCCAGTATTGCTCACATATGTGTTGTTTAATATTGGTAATATGGGCTGGTTTTACTTTGTAGGTTCATTAACTTTTTTAATGTTAGTAACAATACTTGTAAAAACAATCAATAACGTAAGAAATAGTAAAAACTACGTTTTACCGACTTTTAATTTATTTACCTTCGTTTATTCAGCAATAAAAGCCGTTATTGCGCTTGGTCCAGTATTTGGTGTTGGAATATGGTTGGGCGTAAAATTATCGAATATACAAATGCCGGTTAATATCCCACATTTTCAGACAATATACCTAATTATTATCTGGGCAATAATTAGTTCTATCTTACTTACATCACTTATTTTTTATTCAAAGACCGAAAAAATTTCTGATGCATACAATTTCAACCTAATTCAAGCACATTGTATTGATATTTTAACAGCTATAATTTATTTTATACCTCAGATTGCAATTTTTAACATTATTATAGTTGGTTCAGTTGCATATTTGCTTTATGTATTCAAACAACCGTTTGATCATCCGATATTGATAATTGCTTGTGCATTGGCACTTGTAATAAGCGTTCCGATTAGCGGAAATTATTTTGCACAAATCGACTGGGAACAAAATACTGATGGTGATCGCTCAGATTTTAACAGTTAGAGCATTTCTCTGAGTTTCTTTAGTTTATCTCTAATATCGGCAGCTCGTTCAAAATCAAGTAATTTTGCAGCTTTGTGCATGTCCTTTTCTAATTTTGCAATAAGTTTTGGAAGATCTTTAGTTTCAATACCTAGATCAACCATTTCTTCAGCAACAATATCTTCAAAATCTCTATAACTTGCAACAAGCGAAAGTAAATTATTTTCTATAGGCTTTTTAATTGTTTGAGGAACAATACCATATTTTTTATTATGAGCAATTTGGATTTCACGCCTACGTTCAGTTTCATCAATAGCTTTTTTCATAGAATCAGTCATTTTATCAGCATACATAATTACTTCACCACAAGCATTACGAGCAGCACGACCAATAGTTTGAATCAAACTGGTTTCAGAACGTAAAAATCCCTCTTTATCTGCATCCATAATAGCAACCAAAGATACTTCAGGGATATCCAGACCTTCTCTCAATAAATTTACACCAATTAAAACATCAAATTCACCCAATCGTAAATCCCTAAGAATTTCTACACGTTCTAAAGATTGAATTTCACTATGCAAATAACGCACCTTAATTCCCTCTTGTATTAAAAAATCTGTCAAATCTTCTGCCATACGCTTCGTAAGAGTTGTGACCAGAACTCGTTCATTCTTATCAGTACGTTTTTTAATTTCAGACTTTAAATCCTCAATCTGAGTATCAATTGGGCGAACAGAGATTTTTGGATCAACAAGCCCAGTAGGACGAATAATTTGCTCAACCATTTGTTCTGAAGTTTCTCTTTCAAATTCTGCAGGAGTAGCTGAAATATAAATTTTTTGCCCTACTCGCTCAAAAAATTCCTTTGAAGTCAAAGGTCTATTATCTTTTGCACAAGGTAGTCTAAAACCATACTCTACAAGGACATCTTTTCTAGAAGCATCACCATGGCTCATACCTTTAAGCTGAGGGAGAGTAACGTGAGATTCATCTACAACGGTTAAAAAATCACCTTTAAAATAATCTAATAAAGTTGCAGGTGGCGAACCAGCAGGACGACGTTCAATAATTCTTGAATAGTTCTCAATGCCAGAACAATACCCCATTTCCTTAATCATTTCCATATCATATTTAACACGTTGTTCAAGCCTTTGCGCTTCAACCAACTTGTTTTGATTATTTAATTCTACAAGGCGGTGTTGAAGTTCCTGCCTAATCAGTTCAATGGTTTCTTCAACATTATCATCATAAGAAAGATAATGAACTGCAGGGTAAATAACAACACTTTCTGGAATTTCCAACACTTCACCTGAAACATTATCTATTCTCATTATTTTTTCGATTTCATCACCAAAGAAATAAATACGAGTTACAACTTTTTCATAAGCAGGCATTATTTCAACAATATCTCCACGAGCTCTAAAAGTAGAACGCTCAAGAACTAAATCATTACGCTTATATTGAACATTAACCAAATGTCTTAATAAATCATCTCTATCAATTTGATCACCGACTCTTAATTCAACAGAACCCCTAAAATAATTTTCAGGCAGGCCTAAACCATAAATACAACTAACTGATGCAACTATAATTACATCATTACGTTCATTCAAACAACGAGTTGCATTATGTCGAAGTCTATCAATTTCTTCATTTATTGATGCAGTTTTTTCAATAAAAGTATCCGTTCTTGGAATGTATGCTTCTGGCTGATAATAATCATAATAGCTTATAAAATATTCAACTGCATTATCAGGAAAAAGCTCCTTAAATTCATTATAAAGCTGAGCAGCAAGCGTCTTGTTGTGAGCAATAATAAGCGTTGGTTTTTGAACTTTTTCAATCACATTAGCAATTGTGAAAGTTTTACCTGATCCAGTAATTCCTAGTAAAGTTTGGGCATCCAAACCACTATTTAGCCCCTCAACTAACGCTTTTATGGCTTTTGGCTGATCTCCTGCAGGAGCGTATTTTGAACTAATTTTAAACTCTTTAAACTTCATACTAAAAGTTTATAACAAATTACACCTAATTTCTACACAGATGCCAAAATTTTAGTAACAAAAGCATCTTTTTCATCTTCAGTCAAAATCAATGCTGCATTTTCAGGCAGTGCAAGACGAGCATTCAAATAACTTCTGATTAATTTTTTTTGTTCGATATCAGAAAATTCAAACCAAACAGGTGTATATGCAATTTTATTCAAAACCATACACTCTATATCTTCCAACATTTCTAAATCAGCCTGCACATGAGAAGGGTAAGCTGATTTTTTTTCTACTTTTTTTGTTGTTTTTTTCTTTTCTTCTTTAAATCTGTCACTTAAACCCAAAATGACCTCCTATTTCAACATTTTTTCAAAACGTTTAACCATTTGATCTCTAAAAATTCTATCCGTTAATCGTAAGACCAAATCTCTGTAACTTTTTGCGACATTTGAATCTGGATTCAAATCGCAAACAGGAATACCTTTATTAATTGCAGACATCATAGTAAAATAATTGTTAGGGATTTTCCAATAAATTTTGCGACCCATAACATTTTCAACATCTTTTTCGCTTACTTCGTCATTTTCCATATAACGATTTAATAAAAGCTGCGTTTTAGCACTATCAAAACCAAGTTTATCAAATAACTCCAAACATCTTTGAGAATTTCTTAACGCTGGTAAATTTGCAATTGTAACCAAAAAAATCAAATCCGACTCGGTCAACGCAGCAATATTTTTAGCATCAAAACTTGATTCCGCATCTACAACTATATAAGAAAATGTTTCTTTTAAAATATTAAACAACTTAGTAATTTGTCTTGGCAAAATGTTATCTGCCTGCTTAAAATAAGGTGGGTCTGCAAGAACATAAAGACTTGTTTGCTTATACTTTTCTAATGTACTCAAAAGAAAATCTTCGTTGATTTTATCCAAATTTTGCAACATATACGATATGTTAAATGATGGTTTTAAATCCATAAAGGTGGTAACATCACCCAACTGAAAATTCAAATCAATCAATGCAACTTTTTCCTTGGTGATTTTGGCTAATTCAAGTGCCAAATTAGATGCAATTGCAGTTTTACCAATACCACCTTTATTTGAAAAAACAGAAAAAATACGACATTTCGTATTTTTTTTAGGAACTGCATACAAAGATTCTTTTAATTTTTCAAAGGATTGAAATAATTCCGTTTTAATTAAAGGCAAAGCTACAAATTCTTTAGCACCTGCCCTCATAACTTTCACAATCAAATCCACAGAAGGATTATCTGATAAAACTAATACTTTACAATTAGGAATATCATTTGTTACTTTTAGTATAAATTCCAACTTAAAATCAGCTTTATCTGATAAATCAGCAATCAAAATAGATTTATCTAATGATGAAATCGTATTATAGACCTCAGAATAATCAGCAAAAGTTTCTAAAGGAACAAAATGTTCAAACTCATCCAAATACATTCTCAAAATAGATTGAGTCTGGATATCTTCTGATAAAATAATAGTTGAAACCTTATTCTGCATAGTAAGATTTTAGCATATTTTTCGCAAGATGTAAACATTTATCAAATAAAAAACCCTACACGAGCGCGATTTTGTTACCTGCTGGTCTCGCAGGTGGGTGAACGCCTCGGCAAATCCGTTTCCCACTGGCGATAGTTAATCGGTGGGTTTACTGCAATGCCCGACAGAGTCAATTCTCCCTTTTAGTAAAATGTAGGAACAAAATTAACACCCGCATAGAGTAAATATATAATACCACAATTTAATAAAATATACAAATTGTACGATTGACTACCATTTCATTGCAAGAACTTCCATAGCTTGTTTTTCTGCAAGTTCTGCTCTTGCCAAGGCTTCGTTCGCCGCAGTCATATCTTCACCCTGGAATTTTGCAGCTTCTGGAGATGGCACATATGTTCTGTATGGTTCAAGCACTCTACCATCTTCAGTAGCATCATTATTTGTAATTGTATTGTTATAAGTATTAGTTGTGTTCCGGTAAGTATCACCATTTTGGTGCATATTTAACAAATTTGTTGGACTGTTGTGAACAATTGGACCTTGGAACGGATTATTTTGATCAACGGAATTCGGATTTTGTTGCGCCTGTTGACGTTGTAATTCTTCCAAAGCTGCTTGTTGTTCTGGAGACAATTCTGTTTCTTCAGGCTCATCATCCAAAACAGAATGAGTTGGTTTTCCAAATATTGCATGAGCAGCTTTTGTACAAACTTTTGCAATTAATGGTGTAATCATCATCATAGGAATAGCAACCCTTAACGGAACACCTGCACAGTTTTTCAAGAAGTTAGGAATTTTTCTTAACCAGTTTGCGTTCAATGCTGATTTTGAAACATAAGCTGCACGAGTTTCATTACCAACGTTTATAACTCTGCCAATACCTTTGAAAAATCTTGTAACAGGATTTTTAACATCTGCTCTTAGCATATCTTTCAAGGCTTTTTTAGCTGTTTTATACTCAGCTTTAGTTGCAAATCCACCAGCCTTAGCTTTAGCATTAAATGCTTTTAAAGCAGCACGGTAACCATCAACACCAGCTTTATCTAAACCAGCATATTTCATACCACCAACTTTGTGCATAGCACCGTAAGCTAAAGGTGCTGCCATAAAGTATGCAAAGTCATTAACGAAACGTTCACCTAAGGTTTTAACTTTTTCACCTTTTGGAGCTTTCAATGAATGATACAACATATCACCGAAGATAAATGCCTGCATAAATACTGCTAATTTACCACCAGCAAATCTGTTTGTAGTACCTTCTAAGAACCAACCCAACATTTTAGGTAAAGTTTTGCCTAATTTTGTTGTGTTACCAGTGCCTAAAGCAGCAGTAAACTTATTGCGCAATTCAGAAAGTCCAACTTTGCGACCGAAGAAATGAGATTTTATTTTACCTAATGTACCATTTTTTCTCCAAATGGAAATACTCATTTTATCATCTGCTTTTTGTAAGGCTTTTCCGATTTCTTCAATATTGTCATAAACATTTTCGGTACATTTTTTGAAATGGTTCATGTTATTAAAGCCCCATTTGCGGACTCTAATATGTTCCACTAATGAAGATGCTCTTGAAAATGCTTTTTGGTTGAACAAATCATCAACAACATTTGTATCAACGCCCAAACTTGTCAATTTAGCTTTATCTAGGCGAATTTTTTGCATTGAAGGATCAGTGAATAAATTATCCAAAACATCTTTTTTAATACCAAATGCTTTTAATTCATTTTTACCGAATGCGAATTTTTTATTTGCAGTATCAAACATTGCATCAATCTTAGCTTGAGGAACATCCATGGCTTTTAATTCTTCTTTTAATAATGCCAATGGTCTGTCAGCTTTATCCATACCTTTTAATACTGTTTCAAAAGCGTCAATTTGCGCTTGTGTATAACCAAATTGTTCTAACTGCTGAACATGTTTAATTGGTGGTAAACCATCTCTGAAAAGTCCAGAAGTGTCCATAGCCAACATACCACGAAGCCCTTCACCAGTACCACGTGCAAAATTCCATTCAGCTTTGGTTGGAGTTCCTGATAATGCAGCAGCAACTTTGCTCTTACCTTTAACCCAATCCCAGCCTCTGCCTATTGCGTGAAAAGCATTTTGGCATTTGCCACCAAGCCAAGTGCTTGTAAATTTATTTTGGACTCTATCGCCCCAATTTCCTAATCTACCAAGGATAGAATCTTCATATTTCCCTGCGCATTTAGGTCCAAATTTATCCATAGCTTGTGAAATACCATACCAAGCCGCCATTGTTAAACCTAATTTTGCAGCAGGATTATCTTCTTCTGTTGTTGCAGAAGCCTTTACACGGTTAGACAAATAAGAATTGTCAACTGCTTGTTGAACTTGTTGAGCATCAATTTGAGCCTGCATAGGAACACCGTTTTGTCCTACGTAAGATTGACCAACACCTTGCATAGAAATACCTTGCCCTGGATAACCCATTCCATAAGGCGGTACATTAAATTTTTGATTAAAAACGTTGTTGCTAACCATGAATATAATATTTCCCCTATATCATATTAAAAACATGTTTTGAAATAAAATTGCGTTTTTATCGGCTTTTCTTTAGTTTTGTAAACAAATGTAACGAATTAATTTAAAAGTGAAATTAGAGTTTGAGTATATACTTTATATATATGTAAGAGATAAGACAACAGAGAGGCTTTAAAATATGGCAGTAGCTAACTTAAATAGCGTTGACGATAAATTAAAAGCAATGTACAACGAACAAGTTACAACCAATGTACAACAAGGCTTTGTTGATAAATCGGAACTATTATTTGAGCAAATGAATTTTATTGCAATGGCAAACAGACAGGCGCTCAATTTAATATAAAAGACTTAAATTATAACTAACTCCAATTATTTTTCCCCTACAAATTTTTACCTGATTCCCCAGAATCAGGTTTTTTTTATTATTCTTGCCAAATGTTAGAAAAAATGGTATGATGAAGAAGTGATCAAGGTTTTAGTGACCAAGTGATCAAGTGATACATTTTAAGGTTGGAAGATCCAACAGAATAGGAGATCGTATTATGTTAAAAAGTGAAGCTATGACTGGCTTTAAGACCTTAGGGGGGGGGTAGAAACGCTCTCCTAGCAAGGCTTTCGGACGTTTTGGGATTATTCCCTCGCCCTATGGGAGAGGGTAAGGGTGAGGGGGCAGCATTTACTTTAGCTGAAGTCCTAATCACCTTAGCAATTATTGGCGTAGTTGCAGCAATGACGATCCCAACTCTTGTTGCTAATTACCAAGAAAAATCTTGGGGTACCGCAGCTACTGTTTTTGAAAGAAAACTAACTGAAGCATTAAAAGTTATGAACGTTCAAGGAACTTTGGCTGGTTACCAAACTACTGAGAGTTTTGTGGAAGAATTAAGTAAGCACTTCAAAACAACTAAAATATGTGCTAATGATAAATTACAAGATTGTTTTAGTAGTGAAGTAACTTATGGTAATGAAGTTGTTGACATGACAAAAGTAAAAACTGCTAAACACTTTGGACAAGATGAATGGGGTACAGAAATTATTGGTACACAATTTGCTAACGGTACTACTGCACTAATTGCATATAACCCAAAATGTTCTCAAGATCCTTATTCAAATACAATTACTGGTAGTGACTGTTTAGCTATTCTATATGATACTACAGGTTACAAAACACCTAATACGAGTGGAAAAGATCTACGTGCAAATGGAAACGTACAATCACTTGGAGGATCATCTTGTGCGTTTGAAATCGACGGTACATGTTTTGGTATGCCGTTCCAAGCTAATTCAGCACACACATGGAACGCTTGCAATAGTAGCACATATACATCAACAGACGCAGAAGACCAAGCATACATGCAAAAGTATGGACTTGACTACTGTTACCCAGGCAATGACTATTTTGCAAAAGCAGCAGAAACATGTGGTGGTACATCTAAAATGGCACAGATATCAGACTTAGCTACAATAGCAAATTATTTATATGACACTGACATTGTTGGAGAAAAAACCGACAACGGCTCAAAATTTGATGGTAATACTATCGCATTCAACCCAACTAAAGGATCTTCTCTAGGCTTTCCTAGCCCTTCGTTCTGGGTTTGGTCAGGCGAAGAGGATTCTTTAAGTAAGGACATCGCATCCATCCGCGAATTCTACTCCGACAGTACGGGGTGGGGCTACGGCATCCTCTACCCCCGCGACAACAGCAATGGGTGGGCGGTTTGCTTAGATGATTAAGCCCAAAATGGTAAACCATTTTTGTGTTGAATGGTTTGATATCATAATAAAATCGGAGTCTATATTTAGGCTCCGATTTTGTGTGAAGCCTTTTTTATGGTAAAATAACACTATGAAATTATGCGTATTTCAAGGAACTTTTAACCCAATTCACAAAGCACATCTTTTGATGGCTGAATTTGTTTTAAAAAATAATGGCTTCGACAAAATCCTTTTCATTCCTGCATTCAAACCGCCACATAAGGATTATGACACAAGCCTAACCCCTCACAGGTTGGAAATGGTAAAACTTGCAATACAAAACAACCCTCATTTTGAAGTTTCCGAAATCGAATACCAAAACGACAGAAAATCTTACACTTATTTAACTATCCTTGAATTGTACAAGCAATATAAAATTGACGACAAAATCAACTTTATCATAGGTACAGATGCTTTTGAAAAAATTGAAAGCTGGTACGAATCCGACAAACTTAAAAATTTAGTCAAATTTATTGTATTTAAACGTGACAACAATATTGACATAAACAAATTTAATGAATTAAAATCAAAAGGGTATAACTTTGAATTCACAACAATGGATTTTGAAGATATTTCTTCAACCCAAATCAGAAATGGTGAAATCAAAAACCTTGTAACTAAAGAAGTAGAGGAATATATAGAAAAAAATGGATTATACAAATAAAAACAAAGATGAAATTTTAAGCTGGATGAAAGAAAATCTTTCCCAAGAACGATATATTCATTGTTTAGGAACTGCAGACTGCGCAGTAGAACTTGCCAAACAATTTGGCGAAGATGAAACAAAAGCATATGTGGCTGGACTTTTGCACGATTGCGCAAAATGTTTTGACACTACAAAATTACTTGAAATTATCAAAGAAAATCTTGATGTAGATCCTAATGAAATGATGAACTACAAAACGCTTCACGCACCAGTTAGCGCATATTGCGCTCAAAACGATTTTGGTATCTGCGAAGACGAAATTTTATCCGCAATTCGTTGGCATACATTGGGCAAAACTGAAATGACAACTTTTGAAAAAATAATTTTTCTGGCCGATAAAATCGAACCAAATACAAGAGATTTAGAATACAGAGAAAAAATATTAGAAATTTTAAAAGAAGAAAATGGATTAAATAAAGCGCTCTTAAAATGCTACAGAGAAACAATTAAAAGTTTAGTAAAACGAGAACTAAAAATTTGCCCACTTACTATCGAAATTTATAACAAACTTTTAGATATAACAAATAGTAAAGAATCTAAACAATAATCTTAATTTGTTGCATTTTTATGATAAAATAAACCCAAGAAATGAGGGAATTATGAAATTATTAGAGATTAAAAACAATCTTGCAAAGATATCTTACGAAACAGAAGAAGCATTGGCCTTGGCATCTTTTATTGCGCTTGTAGATAAAAATAAATCATACGTAGCACAAATCGTAAATCTAAAAGCCGATATTAAATCAAATTATGCCGTTGCAAAATTGGTATTTACATTTAGCAATGATGGTGTTGTTGATAATTACGACGGAACTATTCCCTCTATTGATGCAGAATTATCATTTCTTAGTGCAAAAGATATTTTGGCTCTTTTACCGATTGAAAGATCAATCGCTCTTGGCGATCTTGCCCAGCAAAATATAATGCTTAGAGTCGATCAAACTTTATTTGAAAAAAACTTGGTCATTTGCGCTGAAAAATTTGAACACATTAACACTATCATTAAAAACACAACTTCTCAACTTGAACAAGTTAATGAAAAATGCGTTGTTATTGATACCGATCATAATTTCAGCGAATTTGAACCTTTTAGATTCAAACGTGATTTCAAACTTCCGCTAAATTCACAAATGATAGACTTTATCTATGAAAATGATTTATCTGAAGTTGATGCAACAAGTAAAGCAATTATCCAAGATATTTTTTACGAAGTGCAAGAATATACAAAAACAGTCGCTGATAACTTTATTCCTTTTGACTCTTTTGTAAATGTTGTTTCTCAACAATATGAAGCCACTCAAATCCCAGAATTAGCACTCCTTAAAAACAAATTACTTAAATACAGAGAAGCTAACATTTTTGCTCAAACAAAGGAAGATATAATCAGCCTGAAAGATGCAATAGAAAAACACGCTATTACTTATGTTGACATCTCTGAAGAATCAGACGAATTACAAAAAGAATTGATTGGTTATATTCACAAAACAATTGAGTCTTTTGGGAATTACATCTACTTATTTGTTAAACTCACAAACAAAACAGGTGATAAAAAATTATTAAAACAACTTGTTGAAAATGAACACGTATTCTCAAATATAGTTTGCTCTCACAGTTATAAATACTTGGCAGAATTAAAACAACGTGCAGAAAATTTAATTATATTTTCACCACAAACAGTTCAACACGATTTTGCAAGTTACAACACATTCTTGACTAAATTGAACGCTAATGAATTTATTACATACGGAGCTTTAACGCAAAATGTGCCTTTCATTGTCGAATTAAGTGAGTTTGATGATGATAATACAGAACCAGAAACTCCTGTACAAGAAGCAGAACCAACAACAGTATTCACAACTGAACCTGAAGATTTTGAAGCAGATATTGAAACTCAACAAGAAGAAATTCCAAGTTTTGAAGCAGAAGTTCAACCAGAAAACATATTTGCATCTTCAAGTTTCCAAGCTACATCTATATTTGAAGAACCTCAAGAAATTAATCCAATTATTGAAGAAGATGATGAAGAAGAGATAATTGAAGATGATGGAATTTTTCAACAACCTGAGATGACCGAACACGACAAAATGGTCGAACAAATTGCTCGTGATGTTGATGAAATCTTTTATTCTAATATAGTTGAAGAAATTCCGTCTATAGATGACCTTGCAATCCCTCAGGAAGAAGTTTTGACAGAAGATGATCTGGATTTCATTGCTGAATTGCCTCAAGCAAGTTACCCAAATAATGAAATAGCTATGGTAGATCCGCAAGATGAGTATAATTTTCAAGAAAATCTGACTGATACTCAAACATTCATTGAAGAAACTCAAGAAGATGAACAGCCATTTATCATTCAAGAGGCTGAAACAGAAGAAGTTTCTGACACACTAGAAGAAAATAATGATTTCCAATTTGAACAAAATGTTGTTTCAGAAGAATCAGAACAAGATGAATTCAACTTTGAGGAAAGTGATGATGAATATCAAGAACCAGAAATTCCAGTATATCCTGCAGAAACTCCTATTTTGACTAATGATAGTGTTGTATTTGAACAAGGCGATATGGTATCACACCCTAAATATGGTCGTGGCGTTATCGAAAAATTGATCAAATACGGCAATAAAACCCTTTGCTCAATTAGTTTTGAAGACGTAGGCAGAAGATTGTTAGACCCTGCTATTTCTGAATTACAAAAAGTTTAATTAGCGAAGATTTTGAGCACCTTTCAAATAAACAAATTTAGGTTCAAATTGTTCATCACAATTTAGAACAATTAAAACACGCAAGCACATTTTCAAAGAATTTGGAACATCAAGTTCGTGATAACACATCATTGCAACATTTTTCCAACCTAAATCAAGCCTTGCAAATTTTGCAGGGAACGCAGCATTCAAATCATCTGTTAACGTAAAAATCACATGGGAAATGCTTGCAACATCAATATTATTTTGCGCAATCATTTCATCCAACAATTCCAAAGTCGCACTTTTTATTGCTTCTTCTGCGTTATATTCTACTGTAATTGCTCCACGAATACCTTTTGTAATCATTTTCTTAACCCATTATACCAATCTCGTGCAAACATTTCGCCTTTGCCCTCTGGCTTAACCTTAACAAGCAAAAGACAATCTTTGCCACATCCGACCTGAATACCTTCTTTTGTAACTTTTACAAACTCGCCACATTCTCCACAATCTTCCACCACACGAGTTTCCAAAACTTTAACGATTTTGCCGTCGTATTCAAAATATGCTGATGGAGCTTTGTAAATTCCACGAACAAGATTGTGTATTTCACAAGCTGATTTATTCCAATCGATCTGAGTTTCTTCTTTCGTCAATTTGTTTGCCATACAAACACCATCTTCGCATTGTGGAGTAGGGATTAAATCACCATTATACAAATCGATTAAGGTTTTTTCTAACAATTGAGGAGAATCTTCGCTAATTTTTTCAAATAACTCCATACAATTCATAGAATCAGAAATCGCAATAGTTTCACGCATACAAACATCACCACAATCCAAGCCTAATTCTGTAACCATAGTACAAATACCTGTTTCTTTATCACCATTTATAATAGCTCTTTGAATAGGGTTAGCACCTCTATACTTAGGCAACAATGACGCATGAAGATTAATTGTTTCAAATTTCGGAATCTCTAATACATCTTGAGATAAAATTTGACCGAAAGCAAAAGTCACAAAGAAATCAGGCTCAAGTTTTTTCAATTCTGCTTGAATATCAAATTCTTTGCGAATAGATTTTGGTTGAAAAACAGGCAAACCATTTGCTAAAGCAAATTCTTTTATTGGCGACATTGACAACTTATGCCCACGACCTGCTGGTTTGTCAGGTTGTGTAACAACTGCAACGACATCAATTTTACTAGAATTATACAAATATTCCAAAGATTTTAAGGCTATTTTAGGTGTTCCGAAAAATACAACTTTAATCATTTAATTCCTTTTCTAAATCTGGCTCTGAAAGTAATTTCTCAGGATCTAATGCTGGCAAATCATACTTTTTCAAGATTTCTTCTGTTTCAAATCTGTTAATACAATGGTCAACAAATAAAACACCGTTTAGGTGGTCAAATTCATGCTGAATAGCACGAGCCAAAAGGCAACCGTCAGTAGCTTCTAAAGTAAATGGGCGACCACGGTCATCAATAGCCTTCACCATAACATTTTTATAGCGTCTGACATCAGTGTATGCCTCCGGAAAACTCAAACAACCCTCATTACTCACAATTGCACCTGATTTTTTAATAATTTTGGGATTAATAAACACAATTGGATTAAGAGGTTCTTTGTTTGTTGAAACATCAATAACAAAAACTCTGTAATTCACACCAATCTGTGGCGCCGCAAGCCCTACACCGTTTTGAGCATACATAGTATCCAACAAATCTTGTACTAAGTCTGTAATTTTGCGAGAAACTTTGTGAACTTCTTTTGATGGTTCTCTCAAAGTTTTTTCCCCATATTTTAAAACTTTCTTAATTGCCATAACTACCTCTCTCTACAAATTATACACTAAATCTAGTACATTTGCAAAATATTAACGAACATTTAAAAATTTATGCACCTGAGGTATTAAACAAGTATTTTTATGTAAATTTAAAAATTTATCCAATATTTTTTCACAAAAATCTGAAGATACTGACATTTTATCCTGAATCATAGCTGGTTGTAATACCAAAAGTAAATTATACTTATTTGCCAAATCACAACAAACCTTAACCTCTTCATCAGTAATTTTGTCATTAAAAACTACTTTAGCAAAGCACTCTTTCTGCTTTGCTATTTCAAAAAATTTATCATGAAACTTATAAGTATCTTTAATTCCAGTAGCACTTTCAAGTTTTACATCCGCTGCAATAATATCAACAAAATCAATAATTTCTTTTAACTTCTCTGACAATGTAGCATTTGTTTCTAAATATATTTTAGACGAACTAACAAGTGGCAAAAATTCTTTCAAAAACTCAACTGACAACAACGGTTCTCCACCGGTGAGAGAAATAGAATGGAAATTATCAAACCGCTTAATGTAATCTGCTAATTCATGAGGAGTAAAATCTTCAAAATATTCATCAGGTGCAAATTCAGTATCACAATAATTACACTTCAAATTACAATTACAAAATCTGACAAATACCTGTTTAAAACCTATATATGGTCCTTCACCCTGAATTGAAGCAAAAATTTCTTTAATTTTAGTCATTTAGTAAATTCTCTCTGATGTTGTCCGCTGAAAGTTTTTTTAATTTTTCATACAGCTTAACTTCATCATCTGACAAACGCTTTGGAATTTCAATAGTTACAGTAACAATCATATCACCGACTTTACCATTCTTTTTAAGCCCCTGACCAGCTAATCGAAATTTTTGTCCAGAAGTTGTGCGCGCAGGAATTTTCAATTTCACATGCCCGTCAAAAGTCGGAACAGTGATTTCTCCACCCAAAACAGCTTCATAGGGAGTTATTGGTACATTATAAAGAATATTTTCTTCTTCATATTTAATTTTGGAATTACCTTGTATTTGGATAAATAAATACAAATCACCATTTTTCCCACCAAATTTTCCTTCGCCACCTTCACCTTTTATGCGAAGTTTTGCACCATTTTTAACATTTGCAGGAATTTTCACATTAATTCTCTTAAACTGAGAATATTCCCCAGATCCGTTACAAACAGAACATTTGTTTCCATTAATAAACTTTCTACCCTTACAACGAGGACAAAGCTCAGAATGCATAACATTAACAGTTTTGGACGTACCTGTAGCGGCTTCTGCCATAGAAATAGTTACATCCGTATTTATGTCATCACCATTTTGCGGTTGGGGTTTATTTTCTTTTTGTTCATTTTGGGTTTCAAAAATTGTGTTAAACAGATCTGAAAATATTTTTTCATTTTTTTTAGTTGATTTCTTATGTTCTTTATCTTCAGCTTTTTTCTCACTATTATCAGATTTTTTTTGAGAAAATTCTTCTTTTGGTTTTTCTTGTTCTGGCTTTGGTGAAGACTTGAAAAAGCCATTAATCATATCATATTGTTTGCGTTTTTCTTCATCAGAAAGAGTTGCGTATGCTCTGGAAACTTCTTTGAATTTTCTCACTCCGTCAGGATTTACGTCGGGGTGAAATTTTCGTGCAAGTTTACGATAAGCAGATTTTATTTCTGCAATATCACTATCTGGTGTAACTCCTAAAATTTCATAGTAATTCATATCTTTATATTAACTATAAATTCAAAAATTTCAACTAGCAAATATCACTACGATATTTCATTCCATCAAATTTAATTAGTTCTAAGTCCTCTTTTAATATTTCTTTTGCACGTGTCAAAGTTTTTGCAGTTGCCGTCAACACAAGAACATCACCTTTATACGCAACATATTCAAAATATTTATTTTTCTTCGCATTAATATACGCAACTGATGACTCAACTAAATCAATATTTGGGATTATAACATCATCTTTTCTAGATTTAACAACGCAAGAAACAGAAACATTGTCATTCAATAATACATCTTCGTATTCATCAGCAAAAAATCCATTTGCGCACGCTTCAAACAAATCAATCAAATCTTCATCTATCGAATTCAAAACAGCCTGAGCATCAAAATTCTGAATAAACGGCTTAAATTCTAATACAGTATAAGTATCAGGTGAAGTCATGACAACATCTACCCCTAAAATACCCAAATACGGTGTGCCTTTTTTCTCTAATGAATTAATCGCATTAACCACAACATTTTTAAACACTTTTTGCTGAATTTCTTCAGGAACTTTGTAAGCTGGAACATAAGCACCAACACCTGAAGTTAAATAACCACCATCACCATTTTCCGTAAATTTATAATTACTAACTGTTGTCAAAGGCAATACCAAATACCCATCAGTTACAAAATACATTGTAAATTCATGACCATACGCATATTCTTCAATTACAACTTTTTCTAGGTTTTGAGAAAACAAATCTTCGACAAAGTATTTTGCTCTTTCAAAATTTGTACAACATAATCTGTCCAATCCATTTTCACTCACATCAGAACGAACCACTAATGGATAATTTGCATCTTTTAAATAATCTATCGCTAAAGGTAATTTTTCAAAATTACCAAATTTTGGAGTTGGTGCATGAAGTTTATATAAAAATCTCTTTCCTTGAGATTTATTTATAGCAAAGGAGGCGCTTTCAGCTGATGGTGCAAAAATAAGTTTTTCATTAGCCTGAAAAATCCCTGCTATATCAGAAGCAATAGCTTTTTCAGAAACAACAATCGTTAAATCAATATCATTTTCAAAAGCAAATTCTAATAATTCTGCTGGCTTATCCTCTCTGATATCAACACACTCAGCAAATTCTGATATCATTGCATCACCTGGCGCTACAAAAACTTTTTCAACTTCATTTGAAAGTTTTTGAGCCAATGGATAAAGATTTCCGACAATTAAGATTTTTTTATTCTTCATAAAACTATTATACTACATAAAAAGGATGATTTTATTAAGAAGTTTTAAGATTTTGAATAAATATATGCTATAATTATGACAAGAGAAAAAAAATAATTAATATTCCTATAGAGAGGGTTTTTATGGCTAGTATTGTAAATTTGTTAACTCAAGTATTATCAGGACAAAGTGTATCAACACCAACCGCAGTTAGAAGCACAACTGCTTCATCTATGGGAAGAAATCCGTTCGTAAGTTATAACGGATATTCAGCTAACACTTATGCTAAAAACGCACCAGTTAGAGGTGGTTATTTTGCAGGCTACTACAATGGAAAACAAAACATTGTAGGTCAACGCCTATTTATTGAAGTGTAGCTTTTATTGACCAATCTTAAAAAAAATGGTATATTAAGTAGTGATCAAGGTTTTAGTGACCAAGTGATCAAGTAATATATTTTAAGGTTGGAAGATCCAACAGAATAGGAGATCGTATTATGTTTAAAAATGAAGCTATGACTGGCTTTAAGACCTTAGGGGGGGGGTAGAAACGCTCTCCTAGCAAGGCTTTCGGACGTTTTGAAATTATTCCCTCGCCCTATGGGAGAGGGTAAGGGTGAGGGG
>SUTY01000015.1 GCA_015152455.1 Cyanobacteria bacterium SIG32 | reverse complement strand
TAGATAATGCACCTATTGAAAGTTTCTTTGGACATTTTAAAGATGAAGTTGACTACAAATATTGTAAAACATTTGAAGAACTTGTTGAAAAAATAGATGAATATATGTATTATTACAACTATGAAAGATATCAATGGAGCAGAAATAAAATGACTCCTGTACAATACAGAAGTCATTTATTACTTGCCTCTTGATCCACCCTTTTTTCTTTGTCTAGTTTTTAGGGTTCAGTTCATATTGGACTCTTTTTTTATTTTATTAATTTTGTTGCACCCAACCTACACATTCAAAAGCAAGATAAAATAAAAAAGACACCATACAATTTCAATATTGCTCTTTACACATAACCTATAGGAATTGCATTTACGTTTTCTGTTATAGGAAAATCTTCTCTGCAAAGGCAAATTATAGCCCCTTCTTCTCTTTTTTCTTCTGATATAACAGAAAAATATTTAAGCATATTCTTATCAGGATTTGCAATTTTTTTAAACTTATACTATATAATAGTCGAATTTTTACGTTTATATTAATTAAATCCAATATTAAACTGACAAATACAAAAAATATTAGTCATATGCCCAATATTTTTTTATTAACTTAATTCTTATTATTATCTTATGGAATTAGGTGAGAAGATTTTAATTTCAGACAACAGTTATGAGGTTAAAAGCCTTTTAACTCCACGAGAAATTGAATATTTAGCACTGGTTGCATTAGGTAATTCTAATAAGAAGATAGCAAATACATTATTTGTATCTATAAGTACAGTTAAGAAAACTTTAGAAAATGTGTTTAAAAAACTGAATGCAAACGATAGAGCTAATGCAGTTGCTCGTGCATTCATTCTTGGAATACTATCTTCCCATTTACTAACTAAATTTAAAAATAAACTTTAAAACTGATATTTACAGACTCTTAAAATATTATTTTTGCATAAATTTACGTTGTTGATTTTTGAACAGAAGTTCTGGAAATTTATTCCGTAGTTTATCCATAACAATACTTGGGATATCAACAACCTCAATTGGATGGTACTTAAATACTTCGTCTTTTGTCAATTCAAAAGAATCTGAAAATTGGTATCTGTAATATCTTTCCATATTTTGAGCGAAATCCGCCTTTCCAATCCAAGGATCAATAATTATAGTCTGAGGTGTAATTTTTCCATCAAAACTAGATTGGTCCCTGTTAAAAACACAAACCAAATGGTCCAAACTATCCTCAAAATTTAAACCTAATTTTTTATTACTTTTATTTAAAAGTGCACATTTTGCATTAGGAAATCCATTCATTTTCATCACAAACTCTGCCATGATTGCATTTTCAGTACAATTACCAGACCTGTACTGAGTCATCATATACAGAGTGTTATACAAATTATCATTAAAAGTGCCATTACCAACAGTTTCTTGAGCGTGCAATCTTTTATTCCCAAATCTTTTAATCGTACGTTTAATTGCCATAAGAGTATCTTGGATTGCTGAATGTTGTTCTGTAAATTGTACGTCATCTAAAAAATCATAAATATCCGACATTGTATTTAGTTCCTTTTTACAAGGCAAAATAGCCTCATGAGCTTTCAAATAGCGTATAATCCGAGGTTGATGCTTTGTTGAAGAATATGGCATAGCGTGATTAATTACACGACAAACCCAATCGGCATCACGAACTTGAGGACATCTCGCTGTAAATGTTTGATTGTTTTGAGGAGCTAACCCAATTTTCATAATTTATTCAAAACGTATAAAAATATTTTTTGCTAGCCAATATGAATGTCTATTTTTATACTCACAAATAATCTAATCGTAGAATTTCATAACTATTATTTGTTTTTAACATAAAAAAGGTTTTATATTTTTACAGGGAAACATGTTCTTCGATATTTTTTGCAAACAAATATTTATACATATTATTAGAAATAAAAAGATTTTGTTTAATGAAAAATTAAAAATGCTGAAACATAAGTTTCACAATCCGTCTTTGGATTATCCATTATTAGTTGAAAGACTTTCTTGTAAAAAATTATGTCATAAATACAACAATCTTTCACCAGAAAAATTCAGAAAACGTTGTAATCTTATAAATAAAATTTTTGGAAAAACAGGCAAAGTTTTCATAATAGAACAACCGTTTATGTGTGATTATGGATATAATATCGAAATCGGAGAAAACTTTGGATCAAATCATAATCTACTAATACTTGATTCTGCAAAGGTCGTATTTGGAGAAAATGTAATGGTAGGTCCTAATTGTAGTTTTATTACAACAAAACACCCAGCATCTTCTGCAAAACGTAAAAAAGGTATTCAGTGGGCTGAACCAATTATTGTGCAAAACAATGTTTGGATATGTTCAAATGTCACAGTGCTTGCAGGTGTGACTATTGGCGAAAACTCAATTGTTGGAGCAGGGAGCATTGTAACTAAAGATATTCCTCCAAATTCATTTGCTGTCGGAGTACCTTGTGAAGTCGTAAAGCAGTTGAATATTTGTAAATGATTAGCAAAATATTTTTTATTTGGTTTTAGAGTAAGTATGTATAACAATATTTCATTTACTTCAACCATTCGACCTGTTACGGTTCCACAATATAAGCAAGAAGTTCTAGCATTTGAAAAGCCTTGCGTTGCTAAATTTCCTTGGACAATTAACGAAGCGGTTATAGGTGAAAATGTAGTTACAACTAATGTTATGGATTGTTCAGTTTGTGGAATTAAAGTCAAAGACAAAGTATTTTTATTACATACAACACCTTTTCACGAACTCAATAAAGATTTTGCCAAGATAGAAGCTATTATAAAAGAAAATGTGGATTTAAAAACTGATGATATTCAAGCTATATTAATAGGTGGCAAACCTCCCTATACACATGGACCTGAAAGCTATCAACATTTTGAAAAATACGAGGCATTTTTGCAAAAACATAATATTCCGTACTCAAAATTAAAAGGTGGTATGGGAATAAGACACGTTGCTTACTCTAATAAAAAAGATGAATGGCTAATCGCACATGATAAGATAGCTCGACCTCAAGAAAGATTAAGAACCACTCCAATACAAGAATTGAAGAATATTTTCAGCGAAATTTCTATCAGTGAAAAAGATAATGTTAGTTGGTATGCCTAGATAATCTATTTTCTATCATTCGACAAATCATACACTAATTCAACCATTTTACTTTCTTTGTGTGAAGGGAAAATTATAATGTGAGATTTTTGTTCACCTTCATCTTCAAAGTTAGATAATTGATATTTGCTATAAACAAATTCTGACGGTTGATCTATCACAAAAATATTTGAATGTTCAGCTCTTGTAAATTCTATTTTATGTTCATTTAATAATCGTTCAAAAATTTTTACGTTTTTGCTGTATTCATCTGGCATTTTTCTATCCAGAGTTTCATTAATTCTTTGCAATGAAGAAAATGGATTAAATGTTCTGGAACCTGCAGTTGTACTGTCGTATTGTCCTATATAATCAACTTTTGGAGCATTTGGAGGTTCTTTTGTTATAACAACGCTTTTTACATCATGATTTCCAAAGTATTTGTGTAAACTTACAGAAATTGAATCGATACCCAATTTGCTCATATCTAATTGTCGAGGAGCATTGTTTTGATTTTTTGCAATGCCACCAAACAATGCAGCATCAACATGAATGTAATGAGGAATTTTTTCAATTTCTAATCGTTTTGATATAAATTCAATATCGTCAACGGCGCCTGTCTTAGTTGTTCCAGCGGTTAAAAGAACAATCGCAGGCTCACGATTTATTCTCCAGTTTTCTCTGATTTGAGATAACAATATATTAGTATCAATTTTTTCAGAACCTTTTTGCGGAGGAATTTCAGAGTGTTTGATTAAAGTTATATCGTTTTTGCTTTGATCAAAGCCTATTTTCACTGATTTACCTACACTATAATGAGCAGCAGTTGAATAATATACTCTACCATCTGGGAATTTTCTTAAACCGTTATGAATACCCCATTTATTACTTTCAGATCCACCTGTTGTAATGTAACCCCAAGGACTTGAGGCTTTATCCAATCCGAAATGTTCAAACAATTTGTCCAACAGTGCTCTTTCATAATCTTTACTGTCTAATAAATAATTACCTGCATCATATGGATCTCCGCAATTATTCATTAATGCTAATTCAGATTCTTTACGTCTTAAATATTTTGTCATTGCAGAATCTTCTGTCATATTCGCAGGATAGCCAAACATATTTTCACGTAAGCTATTATTTTTAGCTACAAAGTTTTCAACATCTTCTAATGCAACATCATCTTCACGAACAAATCTTTTTATATCATTTCCTGAAAAACCGTCTTTTTTTAAGTTATCGTAATCTATTAATCGTCCCAGTTGTAAACGACGTTCTTCCAACATAGTCATTTCCAACTCAACTCTTTTCAACTCGCTCTGCAACATCCAAACATCTTCTGCAGACAAACCTCTCGAAGAAGCAACTATTCTGTCAACAGTTTCGTCGAAAAAATTCTCCGAAGATTCATCAACATTCACTCGTTTCTTATCAAAGCAAGATGTAAAGCTAACAGTCTTATCAAAGTATGAACCTTGTAACTTGTTATAAGAATTCACATTCGTATTTTTATTAAAATTTGGGGTTAATGTAATCACTTCTACCTCTATCCTCTACAAATTATAACATTTAAAGATCCGTCAAGCATTTTTTTTGCCAATATATTAAGATTTCTTTAAAAATATCCCAAAATAAAAATTAATGCTAATATTATTCTATTATGATTACATTAGAAGATTTGAAAAAATACGAAGCATATTTAAAATATTTGAACGAAAAATTAGGTAAGTTTTTCCAGGAACAGGCTCCTTATATCTTTTGCAAAGAAGGTTGTTCACATTGTTGTGAATCTGGGGAATACCCACTATCTGAAGTTGAGTTTGCTTACTTAAATCTTGGAGCTAGAACGTTACCACTGGAAGTTTTTCAACAAATTGACAAAAATATAGAACAAATTAAAGCTGAAAAATTGAATTTTCAAGGTGAAAAATTTTTGCATCAGTGTCCTTTCTTAATAAATAAAAGATGTTCATTATACAATTTTCGCCCAATAATTTGTCGTTCACACGGTTTGGCGTTTTTTAGTAAAGAAAACAAAATTATGGTTCCTGATTGTGTAGATAAGGGTTTGAATTATTCTAATGTTTATGACACCGAAAGACGCACAATTTCTACGGAAAAGTTTGATGCAACTGGTAATACTCAAGAGCCACTAGCTCATAACGTTCGTTTAGGATTTCTAACCGATAATGATATTACTAATGGGCTAGGCTTGGATTTTGGTGAAATTAAGGCCCTTATAGATTGGTTTATGCAATAAAAAAGCGGCTTTAAGCCGCTATCATTATTCCTTATCCATTTCCTAATTTTCCAACGCCCTTTATCTATGCGATAAAGTTTGTTCCATATCTGTTTGCACCGTGAAAGAAAGATTGTTTCATCAATTCAGTTAAAGACTTTCTTATCACCAATTTATCATTTAATTTAACTTCATTAATTGCTTTTGAAGTTTCTTTATATTGTTCAGAAATTGCATTAGAAAATAATAGCATAGATGCCATAGTTTTTACCTCTCTCTTGTAAATTTTCTTTATTTATCTCTCGTACATATATAAAAAATTCCTATAAAAAAATATTGACTTTTTATATTCAATTTATATAAAATTTGTTACATAACTTTACATTAAATTATTAAAGTTTTGCAGGTTATCAGCCGTTAAACAAAAAGTAAATAAGGAGAAGTATATGGAAATTCAAAAGTTAAACAATCAAAAAATTCAATGGCAACAACTTACCGCTAAAGAAATTTTAGACTTTCAAAAAGAAGGTGAACAAGTTCCTTCGGAATATCAGAAGTGGGCAGCGGCAATTTCTGCATCATTAAATGTACAAGATGAAGTGACTTATGAAATGGTTAATGGTGAAACTGATATTGCGGTATTAGAAGCTGAATTTGGTAAAAACGGAGTTCAACCTGATGCAATTCAATCCACAGATGAAACTGATAACAATATTGGTAACGAAAATGAAGACGCAGAAAGAGAAGCAACACCATTTGTTGCTCTAGAAGAAGCGCCAGATACTCCACCTCAGGCAAACGCACCTGAACAAAGAGATGATATAACTCTTGCTGATACAGAAATTACAACCGATTTTAACGAAATTATCAAACGCAAACAACGAAGAGGTTTATCTTAAACTTTCTATAGCTTTTTGAATATCTTGGGAATTATAAACATAGTTCCCAGCAACGAGAGAATTTGCACCTTTAGAGGTGCAAATTTTTGCTGTTTCAGCATTAATTCCACCATCAACTTGTATAATCAAATTGTCTTTTGCATTTTGTTTAATTATAGGCAATTTATCCGCACAATCGCTCATAAAACTTTGTCCGCCAAAACCAGGTTCTACTGTCATAACCAATAACAAATCCAAGTCATTTAGGTATTTGATTACTTCTTTAGCATTTGTTTTGGGTTTTATAGACATACCAGCTTTAACACCAAAAGATTTTATTAGATCTATAACACTTTTAACATCCTGAACAGCTTCATAATGGAATGTCAAAATATCAGCGCCTGCTTTAGCAAAAGGCTCAATATATTTTTCAGGATTTTCAATCATTAAATGAACATCTAATGGAATACTTGCAACTTTTTTAATAGATTTAACTACAGGAACTCCAATTGTAATATTAGGAACAAAATGTCCATCCATAACATCAACGTGCAACCAGTCAGCACCTGCTTTTTCAACTCGTTTTATATCTCGTTCAAGGTTTGCAAAATCTGCAGACAAAATCGACGGTGAAATAATTACTTTTGACATTTTAATACTCCCAATTTTTCACAAGCGCTATAAGCAGCTTGTTGTTCAGCATCTTTTTTGGATTTACCAACTCCTGTTGCAATAATTTCATCTTTATATGATACGGAAACTTCAAAAACTTTTTTGTGCGCTGGACCTGATTCACCTATTAAAGAATAAACAGGAGTTTCTTTGGTTTGAGATTGTGTGTATTCTTGTAACAGAGCTTTTGCGTTAAATTTTTCAAAATTATTTTCAACATCTTCAATGTAAGGTGTGAATTGTGTTTTAATAAATTTAACCAATTCAGAAAATTTGCCATCCAAATAATACGCACCTAAAACTGCCTCAAAGGCACAAGCACAAACCGATTCTAGGTTTCTGCAACCTTGTTTTTCTTCGTGTTTTGCCAAAATAATTAAATCAGTTAGACCAATATTTTTAGCAATTGTTGAAAGCGTAGCGTCAGAAACAACGATCGAACGAATTTTAGACATTTCACCTTCTTGAGAATTTGGATATTTACGATACAAAACATCCGACACAGTCAACTTTAATACCGCATCACCTAAAAATTCAAGTCTTTCATAATTTTTTTCGTATGAAAGATTATTTTCCTTAGTATATGATGGATGTGTTAAAGCCTGAGTAAAAAGTTCTTCATTTTCAATAGGTATATTAAAAATCTCAGATACAGTTTTCATCTAAAATAAACCTCTGAAAAATGTTATTATGTCAAAGACTAAGTCATTAGAGAAGATAAAATGCTTACAGAAGTAATACATTACAGGAATTGTAAGGATAAAACTATCACATCTATCTAAAAAACCACCGTGTCCTGGCAAAATATCACCTGAATCTTTCACACCAGCATCTCGCTTAATTAGAGATTCGCTTAAGTCACCAATTTGAGCAAAGATCGTACATAATAAGCCAGCAAAGAAAGACAAATACCATTCTAAACCTAAGTACCAACCAATTACCATTGCACCAATAATAGCGCAAACCATACCGCCAATAGAACCTTCAACAGTTTTGTTTGGACTTATTACAGGCGCAAGTTTATGTTTGCCAAAGTGTGTTCCAGCATAGTAACAACCTGTATCAGTTAATAATATTGCAATAAACATCATTACAACAAAGCCCAAACCGTCATCAAAACGAGAGCTTTCAAGGTTTCTTAGGAATAACAAATGTAATGGAAACCATCCACAATAAACCATTCCTAATACAGTAGTTGCAACGTTTGCGATATAAGGTTGACGACCTTTGAACAAAATCCACATAAATGTTGCTATTGCAGAAAATGATAACGCAACTGCTACCAAATCAAAACGTTGAAAATAAGCGATTATTGCAAATAGGACTTCTGTAATATAAATCATCTTAACACTTGGATAAAATCCTTTGTGATTAAGAATTTGTACATATTCTTTTGTTGCAAAATAAAGGATAAATAAAAGCAGACCAACAAGAGCCAACTTTCCTTGTATGATACAACCCATTGCGATTGTCCCCATAATAAGTCCTGTCAACATTCTTGTTGCGTTTTTATTTAATCCTTTAATTTCTGCCATTATACTGTCATAACCTCTTTTTCTTTGTTAGCAACGTTTACATCAATCATGCCTGTATATTTATCAGTCAATTTTTGAATTTTATCTTGATTATCTTTAACTAAATCTTCAGGAAGATTTTCTGATTTTTCAAGTTTTTTCAAATCATCTGTCATATCACGACGAATGTTTCTGATAGCAACTTTAGCATCTTCACCCATTTTTTTAACATCTTTAGCGATTTCACGTCTTCTTTCTTCTGTTAAAGGTGGGAAAGGTAATCTAATGCAAATACCATCACTGTTTGGTGTAATACCAATTTCAGCTTTGATAATTGCTTTTTCAATTTCTTTTAAAATAGTTTTATCATAAGGTGAAATTACAAGAGTTGTACCGTCTTGAACTGTAACTTGTGACATTTGTCTTAGTGGAGTTGGAGCTCCATAATAATCTACCAAAACTTTGTCTAAAATTGCTGGATTTGCACGACCTGAACGAACTGAACCAAATTCACGAGCCAATTGCGCAAGTGCTTTTTCCATTTTTTCTTCACCGAATAAAAATAATTCTTCTAATGCCTCTGACATTTTTTACCTCTTTCAATTTATCTAATATATGTTCCTAAATCTTTTCCGTTAAGGATATCAACAATACCATCTTGAGCGTCGAAATCAAAAACAACAATAGGAATATTGTTTTGTTTACATAAAGCGCAAGCTGCCGTATCCATAACTTTTAAACCGTTTTTAATAATATCGTCATAAGTGATTTTATCTAATTTTTTAGCATCTGGATTTGTTTTTGGATCATCTGTATAAACTCCATCCACACCATTTTTAGCCATTAACATAGCTTCAGCATTAATTTCAGATGCTCTTAAAGCTGCAGCTGTATCAGTCGTAAAGAATGGGTTGCCTGTACCAGCTGCAAAAATTACAACTCTGCCTTTTTCAAGGTGTCTGATAGCTCTGTGGCGGATATAAGGTTCTGCAATCTGGTTCATTGCAATAGCACTTTGAACCCTGCAAGGCACATCCATTTGAGTCAATGCACTTTGAAGAGCGATTGCGTTCATAACAGTTGCAAGCATACCTACATAATCACCAGATGCTTGATCCATACCTAATTTAGCGCTATTTTTCATACCTCTGAAAATATTACCGCCACCCACAACAACTGCGACCTGAGCACCTAAAGTAAGTGCTTTTTTAATTTCAGTTGCTATCATTTTAACAGGTTCTTGATCAATACCAAACTGTTGCGAACCTAAAAGTGCTTCACCACTAATCTTTAGCAAAATACGTTTATATTTCATCTTATTTCTCCACAGGATACTCTCTTGAGTAAATAATAGCCTAAAAACCCATGTTTGTAAAGTACCAAAAGAGGTGCGTAATGCACCTCTAAAAAATTTAACTAATTATCCACTTTACCCTTCAACTGACCACAAGCTGCATCAATATCTGCTCCACGTTCTAAACGAACAGTAACTTTTTTCCCTGAATGTTCTAACAAACATTTAAACTTCATAATAGCATTATTAGATGGGCGTTTGTAATCATTTTGAGCTGTTGGATTGTACGGAATTAAATTGATATTACATTTAATATCGTGTAAATATTCCGCCAATTGTTTTGCACTCTCTGTTGTATCGTTCAAATCTTTGATCAACAAATATTCTATAGTAATTCTTCTGCCGGTCTTTTCAACATAATTTTTCAACGCTATTTTTAAATCGCGCATATTGTATTTGTTTTCTATCTGCATTAACGATTTACGTATTTCATGATTTGGGGCGTGCAAAGATAAGGCCAAAGTGGACTGCATATCAAGCTCAGCTAATCTATTAATCCCAGGAATAATTCCGCTTGTTGAAACAGTCAAACGGCGTTGACCTATTTGAAAACTGTCATTGAAAATTTCCATAGCTTTCAATACATTATCCAAATTCAGTAACGGTTCACCTTGCCCCATAAATACAACATTTGTAACCTTTAAACCGGTATCACGCTGAATAGTCAAAACTTGTTCAATAATTTCTTTGTATGTCAAATTTCTTATAAAGCCACGTTTTCCTGTTGCACAAAATGAACAATTCACTGCACAACCAACTTGAGAACTTACGCAAGCCGTCAAATTTGCTCTGTTATCAAACCTCATTAATACAGTTTCTACACACTCGCCATCTGGATATTCAAGCAGATATTTAATAGTACCGTCTGAACTTACCTGTTTAACTTTGATTTTTATATCAGTGACTTTAGCAACTTTTTTAAGTTCTTCTCTAAAATCCTTTGACAAATCAGTCATTTCATCAATATCTTTTGCTGATTTTAAATAAATCCAATTATGAATCTGTCTGGCACGAAATTTGGACTGATGTAATTCATCAGTAATTTTTTCTATCTCTTTTTGACTAAGTCCTGTCAATATTTGCATTTATTTTTCCTTTATAATAATCAATTATTTCCAACATTGAGTGAAGCATCAACGCAATTGGCTCAACTTCTTCTTTCCATTTTACATAACCACAAGATTTTGGCAAGAGAGCCAGAGGATTGTCAGGAAAATCCCTGCAAATTTGTGGTCTGTTTTCATAATCTGAGCATCTGTTGCATTCCGTAAGTTTTGGACAATGATAAAAATATACCTCGTCTTCTTTTTGTTCTTCCAACATTTTAATATATTCAGGATAAACTTCTCGAGCTTCTTCTTTTGAATTATAAGGAACAAAAACACCCAAAAATTGGTTGGCGAATTTATCACCACGCTTCGCTTTTTGTTCCAATTCTTCTGGGGAAAACTCACTACATGCCAGCTTGCAACAAGTTCCACACCCAATACAACTAAACTGACTTCTATAAGCCAAAATTTCTGACCATTTTCTGTGAATTTCTTTTGAAATATCTTCTTCAAACATTTTTAAGACACTTTTTTGCCAATTTTCACCACTTGAATTGGATTCATATTTATCAAGAATATCTCCACAATCAGCAGGTTTCAACGCATCAATTCTTTTTTGTAAATTTTCAGCAGAAAAAGCAAATATCTCACGATACTTTTGGCGTAAATTGTTGACAGATGTTGTTAAATCTTCCATAACAACAGTTTAGCACAAATTAAGCATTTTTATCAAAGAAAGCATTATATCGATTTTTCAAAAGATCATCAAGTAAATTCTTACCTTTTTCTGATAATTGCACAGAAGTTCTCATAAAATCATTAATCGTAATTATACCATTTACATTATTGTCTTTATCATAATCCATAGCCGCCAAAAGTGTAGTTATTTCTTTTTCGTCAATTGTATCACCTTTGTTTAGATTTAGACGATCAAATGCAATTTTAGCACTTTTTTTCATTTCTGCTTTTGTTTCTGCATCTGCATCAGACGGAATATCTTCCAATTGATATTTTTCAAATTCTTCATATGATAATACACCATCAGCATTGCCGTGTTTTTTATCAATTCCTTCAATAAATTTTTTACCAAAATCCTTAACTTGTGTCATATAATTGGCTTCTACATCAGGTTTTTTAGCATTTGCATCTGTTCTCCAAGCATCATCTGTTATTTGAACACCTGCTTTTTTGTCTGAATAATTATTAGCTTTTTCATATCCTAATTCTGTTATAACTTCTTCCATTTTTTCAAACGCATCAAAAGGATTACGTTTCACACCATTCTCATCTGTATTTACATAGAATTTTTCTGTTTCTGAATCAGGATTATTTGTTTTTTGCGGATTTTCTGATTTTTTAGGTGAAGTTGCCCCTAAAAAGTCAAAATAATTTCCAATAGAAGAAGAATATCCACCTCCATATGGTGCAAAATTCAATGATGGAGTAAAATTCATCATAGGACTAAAAGTTGCAGGCATAAACGAAAGACTTGGCATATAACTATAACTCGGCATTATAGGCAATGAAGAATATGGTTGCATAAAAATACTCATTGGTGAATAACCACCAGTCAAACCTCCTAAATAATTACCACTCGAATACATCCCCTGCATCATTAATGTAGGTAGCATCATTTGTGATAACATATTTGAATAGTATCCAAAATTATTGCAAAACATAGTTCGCCTATAAGTCCTCGTATATTTATAAAGTATTTTCTAAAATGAATATTGCCTTTTTAATGTCGCATTCCAATTTTATTGTTAATTATTTTTAACATATCGGCAAAATAATTCTTGATGTTTTTTTATAAATACTGTATCATTAGAACAAAAGGTAGTGTAATGGATATTAAAAAAAATAATTTAAAATCAATTAAAATAAGTGAAATTTCTGCAGATTTGCCTGATTTAAAAAATATAAAAGAGTCTAAAGCCATAACAATTGCAAAATGGCTAGCAGAATGGATTAAAAGCGATCTTAAAAATGGTAATATTGAAATTAATAGTCTATTACCATCAAAAGCTGAATTTGCGTACGCATTAGGAGTCAGCATTGGTACAATGCAAAATGCTTTAAGACACTTGGAGGACTTAGGGTTTGTTGAATCCAAACAATGTATTGGCACTCTTGTTAGAGATTACAAAAAAGACAAAACTTCTATGCGAAAATTAACCTCTAAAAGAGAAATTGCAGTTGAAGATATAAAAAAATACATTTTAAAAAGCAAAATTAAAGTAGGACAAAATTTACCATCATCACGAATTATCGCTGAAAAAATAAATTGTTCTCCTAATACAGCCAGGTTAGCACTAGAAAATTTGTGTTCATCAGGAATTTTAACTCATAAATTCAAAAATGCTAAAGAAACAGGTTGGATCTTAAAAAACCTTGACTTTGAAATAAATAATTCTTCAAACGAAACTTTGGTTTTAAAAGTTCAAAACGATCTAAAAAATTATATATCTGCAAATTTAAAAGTCGGAGATAAAATGCCGGCTCATGATGAGTTGTCAAAAGAATTAAAAGTTAGCATTAAGACAATCCACGATTCATTAAAAATATTAATCAATGAAGGTATTTTATTAGCTCGCAGGGGCCGTTACGGCACATCAGTAATCAAAATGCCAAACGAAATGGCAGTAGAACAAAGACGTGAAACTTCCATTTTTGCATCTGCGCAAGAAACAGCATTTTATTATTATGAAAAAACACAAAACCACATAAAAAGAATGCTTGCCGAAAATTACCAAATTGGAGAGAAATTACCATCAATAATGGAATTATCCAAGCAAATGGACTTAAGCCCTAACACAATCAGAAAAGCCTTTCATAACCTTGCCAAAGAGGGTTATTTGGCATTTTCAAGAGGTCGTTACGGCGGCACATTTGTAATTGATATTCCTGAAATGGAAGAACAAGCATTCAAATGGCTCGCCGTTAACCCTAAATATGCTGAAGTTTACAAAAACTAAGGACAAAGGCTTTCCCAATCTGGTTCTTCCTCTTCTTCACCAGGTTCAATTATATGTTCGCCACTTTCCAACATTACCATTAAGGTAAGTTTTAATTGTCGCTTGTAATTTTCTCGTGCTTTTTCTATTGTTTTTGCGCAGAAAGTAAAACTTGGAATTTCTTGAATTTCAATATAATGATAAGGATTTCCTTCAAAATCCAAATCTTCTCCCTCAATTAATGTCCAATCCAAATTCAAATAATATTCTAAATCTTTATTAACCATCTAATGACCTATCACTCAAAGGTTGACTTAGCATTATACCTTCGCCACCAACAACGTCCGCTCTTTCCCCTTCTATATATAAATATACAGGGACATCAGAATTTCTTCGTGCGGTTTTTATCAATTGATATAATCTTTTATACAAACTGTCTGTTCCACCACCTGTTTCAAACTCAGATGACAAGTTAATTATAGCTTTGTCCTCATATTCTCTTATGGATAAAATTTCAGTTCCAATTGGAATTTCTGTATAAACACCTTTTTCTCGCTCATTCACTTTTGGGCCAGTAACAAGAGAATTTATGGCAAATTTAAGTTTTGAACCATCAATTTCTTTGTCATATTCACGTTTCACAGCTTTATAAACTTCTTCATGGTTTTCATTTTGCCCAATAAAGAAAATGTTTACATAAACTTTTTCTTTTTCTTCTAATTTTGGTTCTTCAACTTCTTCAGTCGTACGTTCTTCCACTTGAACCTGTTCTGGTGTAATCTCTGATGGAACAAGCACGCTCAAACCATATTTTACAGTAACCACTGCCATCAAAATTCCTAAAATCACTAAAAATAATTTTTGTTTACCGTCCATAAATTATTCCTTTATATCTTTCGGTATTACTATTAACCCATTTGCAAATACTTTGTCATCTTTTACATTAATATTTTGAACTGTTAATATCGCATCTTTATTTTCCAGTATATTTAAAGAAAAATCAAGTGGGTTAAGATAATTAACAATTCGATCTATTTTTTTCATATCAATAGATATTTTTTTGTTTATTAATTTTGTATTAGCAAAATCAATATCACCTTTATACACTTTTAAATCAGACATTATAACAACATCTTGCAGATTTTTTGCAAAAGGCAATGCAACTTGCAAAATATAATATAACTTGTCATCTTTAATTTTTAACCTTGTTGACTCAATTTTAAACAAACCATAACCTTTGCCATAAGAATTCAATTTGTCTATAAGTTTTTCATACTCGACAGTTTGCATAGTCTTGTTTAAATCATCTTCTGACATTACAACAGAAAACTCTAACGGTAAATCTTCCATAAACACAGGATTGTTAGGGTTTTTCATTGAAATATAATTAAAATCGCACAAGGTTTTCATATTTAATTTAGTAAAATGAACACCATCTGCATTTATTTCTTTACCTTTAACTTTTACAGACTTAAAAATCCCCTTTTTTAAATCTTTAACGCTATACGAATCAACCTTTACAGAAAATTTTCCGTCGGTATTTTTCATAATTTCTTTTCTTAAAATTGATTTTGCAATTTTTTCAGCCAAAAAGTTAGAACCAGTAATTGCACTCATAAAGCGAGATGCACCATGGCTTAAGTCATAGGGTTCAACGCAATTATAAAGACAATTTAAAGCGAATCCTTGATTGACTGAAAATAATAATGCAACTAAAACTAATAATATTTTCTTCATCCAAAAACCTTTTTGACCTTAACCTTGCCATTTTCATGCTCTGCAATAGCACTTATGCTATTATTATAAATCAAAATCAAAAAACCGTTACTTTCAATTGAATTATTATAAAAATATTGACCTTGCAAAACCTTTTTATATTCTTCATCAGTGATTTTCAATTTTGGCAATTCCAGCATATCTGTCGGATTAATCAAATTTTCTCTAACTATTTCTGGAGTTTCGAGTTTTTCTAATCCAATAGAATTTTTAACTAAAAATTTTCCAGCTTTAGTTCTTATCAACTTAATTAAATGTCCGCCACAGTTAAGTTTTTGCCCTAAATCATATGCAATTGAACGAATATAAGTACCTTTAGAACACGCAACTAAGATTTCAGCTTTTTGCGCAACATCATCAAAACTTTTCAACTCGATTTTACTTATAAAAACTTGTCGAGGTTGAATTTCAACATCTTTACCCTCTCTTGCATAATCATAAAGTTTTTTACCGTTAACTTTTATCGCAGAATAAATCGGAGGCAGTTGAGAAATTTCTCCTTCAAAAATTTTCAACATTTCTATGACCTCTTTTTGGGTAACTTTTTTGTCAAAAGTTGCAGTTACTTCCCCATCTAAATCATAAGTATCAGTATTTGAACCAAACTGAATAGTAGCCAAATATTCCTTATCGTCATTCAAATATTCAATCAAACGAGTAGCCTTACCGATACAAATAGGCAAAACACCTTCAGCAAAAGGGTCTAAAGTTCCTGTATGCCCAATCTGACGAATTTTTGTAACACGACGAAGTTTAGCCACGACATCATGAGAAGTCATACCTTTGGGCTTATAAACATTCAAAAATCCGAACAATTACAATTCCCCTCTAGAAATTTTATCAATAATTTCAGTTACACGAGAACCTTTTTCAAAAGAATCGGTATAAACAAATTTCAATTCTGGAGTGAGTCTAAGGCGAATACGCTTACCGACTTCATATCTAATTTTAGGAGTATTTTTTTCAACAACTTCTTTTGTTTTTTCGATTTGTTCAGGAGAACCCAAAACACTATAAATAACTTTTGCAAAAGAATTGTCATGAGAAACTTCGACATCAATAACAGATACAACACCCAAAAGACCTCTGATTTCTCTTTGCAAGATTTCAGAAATATCTCTCATAAGTTCTTTTCTAACACGTTCGTTTCTCAATGTCATAATAATTTCTCCTTTGCAAACCTGTCTTATAATGACTTTCTTTCAACTTCTTCTTGGGTTGAAACTTCGATTATATCGCCAATTTCAAGGTCATTCCATTTAGCAAATGAAATACCGCATTCAAAACCTTGTGCAACTTCTTTAACATCATCTTTAAAACGTTTAAGTTGATCAATTGCTCCACGGAATATTTCTTTGCCATCACGGATAAGAACTGCGTCTTTACTTCTTACAATCTTACCTTCTGTTACATAACAACCAGCAATTTTTGTTGTCTTACCAATTGTAAATACTTGACGAATTTCAGCCTTACCAAGTTCAACGTGTTTCATTTCAGGTTCAAGAAGTGACAACATTGTTCTTTCCATATCTTCAAGAACTTGATAAATAATATCGTATTTCTTAATTGTTACACCTTCTTTTTCAGCAGCTGCAAGTGCGTTACCGTCCTCTTTAACCGTAAAGCCTAAAATCAATGCACCTGATGCAGATGCCAACATAACGTCAGCTTCTGAAATGTCACCAACACCAACGTGAATAATTTTTGTTTTGATTTCTTTTGATTCAAGTTGTGCGATACCTTGAGAAACAGCCTCAGCAGAACCGTGAGTGTTAGCTTTGATAATCAAGTTCAATTGTGGAATATCATCATCACCAGCAACAGCTTCACGTCTGATGTGTGCTGGAAGCATAGCTTCTAAGCGTTTGTCACGAGCTTTTTCTTTACGTTTGTCAATAATCGCTTTCATTTCTTTTTCGTTTTGAACAACTTCAAAATAATCACCAGCTTGCGGAACTTCTGTCAAACCTAAAATCTCAACAGGAGTTGACGGTTCAGCTTTTTGAATTTTTTCACCACTATCTGAAAGTAATGCTCTTACACGACCACAAGCGGTACCAACTACAATACAGTTTCCTACACGTAGTGTACCGTTTTGTACCAATAATGTTGCAACAGGACCTTTACCTTTGTCAAGGTTAGCTTCAATTACAACACCAGACGCTTCAGCTTTAGGGTTTGCTTTCAATTCCTGAACATCAGCAACAAGCAAGATGTATTCCAATAATTCATCAATACCTAAACCTTGTAAGGCTGATACTTTAACTGTAATAGTATCCCCACCCCATTCTTCAGGAACAAGACCGTGTTCTGTTAATTGTTGAAGAATTTTATCAGGGTTTGCACCAGGTTTATCAATTTTGTTTACCGCAACAATAATTGGAACTTCAGCTGCTTTTGCGTGGTTAATAGCTTCAATAGTTTGTGGCATTATACCGTCATCAGCTGCAACTACAAGAATTGCAATATCAGTTGCTTTTGCACCACGTGCACGCATTTCTGTAAACGCTTCGTGACCAGGTGTATCGACAAATACAATTTTCTTTTCGTTGCTGTTATCAAGGTATACAGTATAAGCACCGATAGATTGCGTAATACCACCAACCTCAGTTGCTACAATTTTGTGTTTTGAAGCTCGAATACTGTCTAATAATGTTGTTTTACCGTGGTCAACGTGACCCATAATTGAAACAACTGGAGCACGTTTTTTCAATAATTTTTTATCAACTTCAGTAAGAGCTTTTTGTTTTTCTTCTTTTTCAAGCTCTTCTTCCATAAATGCATCTAAATCTTCATCAAGAACTTCAAGTTCATATTCTGCACAAACTTTTTTAATAACATCAATATCGATAAGTTGGTTAACTGTTGCCATAACACCGTTCATCATTAAGAATTTAACGATTTCTGCAGGTGTTTTTTGGATTTTTTCAGACAATTCTGAAATGGTCATTGCCTGATTAACAACAATCTGCTTAACTTCTTCCACAACTTCATCTTTATGAATTTTTTTCTTATGTTTTTGTGCCGCAGCTTTTTCTAAAGAAATACGTTCTTGTTCTTCTTTTTTAGAATTAAAATCTTTTTCTTTACGTTTATTGTCAGGACGTCTTTTTGCACCACCTTTATTTTCATAAATATCTTGAGAAATTATACGACGTTGAATTGGCTTCTTTTCACCATTATCAGGTCTTTCTACAGGTTTGCCATCTTTATTAAATGGTTTACGAGCTGGTCTTTCAGGACGATCCCCAACAGGTCTTTCTCCTCTTTCAGGTCTTTCACCTCTAGGTGGGAATCTTCTTTCGCCATCACGTTGGAATGGTTTTCTCTCTGGTCTTTCAGGACGAGCAGGACGATCAGTTGATTGTGGACGTTCAACTCTTGGAGGAGCTTTTCTAACGATTTCTAATCTGTTTTGTGGTTTTACAACCTCAACAACTGGACGTCTTGGAGCTTCTTCAACCTTTTTAGGTTCTTCTGCAACAGGTTTTTCCTCTACTGGAGGCTCTGGTGCTTTTGCTTTTTTTACAATAAACGCCTTTGGTTTTTTGACCTCTTTTACTCCACCTGATGCGATAAAGTCTTTCAACTTTTTCACCTGATCCATTGTAACCGTACTTGAATGAGTTTTACCTGTAACGCCAATTTGAGCAAATTTATCGACGACTTCTTTGCTAGGAAGTCCTAATTCTTTTGCTAATTCATTTATTCTTACTGTATCATAACTCATTTAATAATTTTCCTTTCAATTCTTGCGTTACAGGCACTTTTAAGGCCTTTTGTAATTTATTCTTTTTTAAAGCATTTTCTATACAACTATTATTATAGCAAAGATATGCTGATCTGCCAAATATTTTTGGTCCACCGTTTACAATAATGTCGCAGTACGAATTTTGCGCCGTAATTTTAATTAAATTTTCTCTGTCTTTAATTATACCACAACCGACGCATTTTCTTTCTACCACAAGCACCACCTTAGTTCATTTGAGCCAACTTTTCTAATTTTAATTTTTGGTCGTGCTCCATAAGCAACTTAAGCAAATCTTCAAGATCACCATCAATTACTGTCCAAACATTTAAGTTTTGGTTAATTCTATGGTCTGTCAAGCGACCTTGAGGGAAGTTATATGTTCTGATACGTTCACTTCTATCTCCTGAACCAACCTGAGAACGACGCAAGTCTGTGATTTCTTGCATTTGTTTTTGAACTTCCATATCATAAAGTTTTGCTTTCAAAATCTGCATAGCACGCTCTTTGTTTTGCAACTGAGAACGTTCTTCTGTACAGAAAATCATAATACCTGTTGGTTTGTGGAATAATCTTGCCGCAGTTTCGACTTTGTTTACGTTTTGACCACCAGCACCGCCTGATCTTGCTGTTGACATTTCTATATCTTCAGGTCTGATTTCAACTTCAACATCATCAACTTCTGGCATAACTGCAACTGTCGCAGTTGATGTATGAACTCTGCCTTGAGATTCCGTTGCTGGAACACGTTGGACTCTGTGCACACCTGATTCATATTTCAATTGAGAATAAACCGCATCACCTTTCATTGAAATGATGATTTCAGAATATCCGCCAGCCTCACATTCAGTTTTACTCAAAACCTGAGTCTGCCAACCTTGTTTATCAGCAAAACGCATATACATTCTAGCCAAATCACCTGCAAAGATGTTTGCTTCATCACCGCCTGCACCACCACGAATTTCTAACATAATGTCTTTATCGTCCATAGGATCTCGTGGCAATAAAAGAATTTTCATTCTTTCTTCATATTCAGGAAGTTTCGCTTCATTTTCTTCCATTTCGGCTTTTAAAAATGCTTTCATTTCTTCATCTGATTCTGCAAAAATCATTTCTTTTGCTTCAGCAATTGCATCAGTAGCACTTTTCCAAGCATAATACAATTCAACGGTTTCCTCCATTGATTTACGTTGTTTTGATAAATCTCTAAACTTATTATAGTCCTGAATTACTGCAGGATCTGATAAAGTTTCACCTAATTCCTTATATTTCTTCTCTATTTGAAGAATTTTGTCTAACATATCTTTCATAACTCGATTATAGCAAGAACATGAAATATTTCAACTTAAGGAACTGGGTCATATCCCCCAGGATTTAGCGGATGGCAACGACAAATCCGTTTAATTCCAAGCCAACCACCTTTTAAAACTCCATATTTTTGAATTGCTTGTTTCATATACTCTGAACAAGTCGGTGTAAAACGACATACTGGAGGAGTTAATCTTGAAATCTTTTGATAAATTGTTATTAAAAAAGTAAATATTTTTTTCAACATTTATTAATCCATTGCGTATGATTCGCCAATAGTATCAATTGCCTCAACCTTAATGTCTGTAATCAATTCTGAGTAAGAAATTACAACAATTGTAGGAATATGGCGTTCAAGAAGTTGATATAAAGGCAATCTTATTCTTGGAGAACACAATACAACTGGTTGTTTTCCACAAGCCTGGTGCGCCCTCATCAATGTTGTTGCAGAAGTTTCAATTAACTCTTGAACTTGCATTGGATTTAACAAGAACATTGTACCAAGCTCAGTTCTTTGGCAACTATCGTCAAGAATTTTTTCCCACTCAGGAGATAATGTCAAAGCATATAAAACTTTATCCTCCTGAACGTTAGATAAACAAATTTGACGACCTAACGCTGCTCTCAAACGTTCAGATAAAATATCAGGTTCTTTTGAAAATCTTGCATAATCGCAAAGTCTTTCAAATACAAAAATAATATCTTTGATAGAAACTTTTTCTCTAATCAAGTTAACAAAGATTTTTCTCAAATCACTTGTAGAAATGATTGTTGGAACAAGGTCATTAACAAGTGTAGGGTCTTGCGATCTGACGAGTTCCATAAGTTTAAGAACATCTGTTTTTGTCATAACATCATCAACGTGTTTTCTTACGCATTCTTGTAAATGTGTAACAATAACATCAGTTGCATCAACTGCGGTGACAGAACGTGCAGTTTTAGCATCTTCAGATGTAATCCAATATGCTTGGGTTTGATACGTTGGGTCAATACCAATAATAGCATCATCTGGAACTTCTTTTCTCATAGAATCCCATTGATCTGCAATTACCATTAAGCGACCAGGATAAACATAACCTGTCGCAACAGTATTACCACGAATTGAAATCATATATTCGTTCGCATCCAATGCAGATGAATCCATAATTCTTATGTTCGGTAAAATATAACCCAATTCGTCAGTAACTCTTTGACGTAAAGCAGCAATTTTAGCAAGCAATTGACCTTCCTGATCAGGGTCAGCAATCACAAGCAAGTTAGAACCAACTTGCAAACTCAACACGTCAACACCCAAACGTTCGTACATACGGTTTGGGTTAACTAAGTCTTGCATATTTTGACGAACGTTTTCTAATTGACCCAATTGTGATTGAACGTCCGCATTGATTAATACTGAAAATCCTGCAATCCCAATACCAATAGAAAATAACAAGAATGGGAACCAAGGTAAACCTGTAACAGGACCTGTAATAGCAAGCAACATCAAGAATCCTGAAGCAAAGAACAATGAATAAGGTTTACTCATAATCTGCCCCGCAACATCAGCACCCAAAGATGAACTTTGTGCTGAAGAACGAGTCATAAATACACCAGCTGCAATAGACATCAAAAGTGATGGAACTTGTGATGCCAAACCGTCACCAATTGTTAAAATCGTATATTTTGCAACAGCATCAGCTATCGGCATTTGATTCATCAAACAACCTACACACAAACCACCAACAATGTTAATGATTACAATGATAATACCTGCAATAGTATCCCCTTTTACAAACTTCATTGCACCGTCCATAGAACCGAACAAGTTTGATTCTCTTTGCAAGTCTTCACGTTTTTTAGTTGCTTCTTCAGGAGATATCAAACCTGCGTTAAAGTCGGCGTCAATAGTCATTTGTTTACCAGGCATTGCGTCCAACGCAAAACGTGCAGCAACTTCGGCAATACGTTCCGCACCTTTTGTGATTACCATAAACTGTACAACAGTAATAATCAAGAAGATTACACCACCGACAACCATATTACCACCTGTTACAAACGTTCCGAACGCTTCAATAACCTCGCCAGCTTCACCTCTTGCCAAAATCAACCTCGTTGATGCAATTGAAAGAACCAGACGAAACATTGTGCCAATCAATATAATTGATGGGAAAGACGCCAATTCAAGAGTTTTTTGAACATATAAGGCAATCATCAAAAGTACAATACCGAGAGTAATGTTTAATGCAATTGAAAAGTTAATAACCCAGGTCGGCATTTCAACAAGCAAAATCAATAGAAGTGTTAATACAAACACCGCCATAAAAATTTCACTTATTGGATTACCTGTTGATTGTCCCTGTGCCATTAAATTTCTCTAAGAGCCTCGCTTATAATTGTTAACTGAGTTTCGATTGTTGCATCTACTACTCCGTTAGTCGTTGTAACTACACATCCACCTTCCATAATAGCTTCATCAGGAATAATTACAATTTTTGCATCTAAACCAATTTGTGTTGCCATTTCTGGAACTTCATTTTTTAACATACCAACTTGCGAAGGATTTGTTCTTATTAAGATTTTTGTTTCTTCTTTAGATAGACCTTTTAATATAATAAGCACGCTATCTAATAAAATTTCAGGCGTCTGTGACAATTCTTTTTTAATAATTTTTTTAGCAATATCAACACTGATAGACAAAATTTCAGGTGCAATTTTGTCAAATACAGCTTGCTTCGCATTAGCAAATTGAGAAATAGAATTTCTTAACATTTCAATATCAGAATTAGCAGCGCTAATACCTTCTTGATACCCCTCTTTTGCTGCCGCTTCTCGAATAGCTTCTGCTTCTTCTCTTGCTCTGGAAATTAAATTTCTATCATCAATACGTCTAAAACCACGACGTCGGTCACCTCGACGACGCTCATTGCGTTGCTTGAAGTCTATATTGTCAAGATTAAACAAATCGACGGCATTATCTTCCTCGACTCGCTCTTCTTGTACAGGTAACTCCTCAGCAATTACCTCCTCCGTTTGTTGTTTTTTCTTCTTAATAATCATGATTTAATATTATTATACACTATCTTGTACGTGTGTGGCAATAATATTAGCAACTTTTGGTGGAAGTTCATAATATTCACCCTCTAAAGCATTGAAAATAAAGCGTTTTACCTTTAATCGTTCAGCTCTTAACAATGTTTCTAATTGTTGCTTATCCATGCCTTCCGTAATTTTTTGAATTTGCATAACAATTTTTGAAGGACTTAGATCATGACTTTTAGGCAAATTAGTCCTTATTTCATTCAGACACTTCATTGTAGTTGGCACACTAACACGATTATCTAAATCACGCATGCCCATGTATTTAATAACCGTCTGTGCATCATCAGGATTAAATTTATCCAAATATGTCTGAACTTTTTCTTGCTTCATTCTTTGGAAAACAAGTGCAACCGTAGCCAATTTCATAATCTTAGGGGTAATACCATTATCGACTGGTGAAGTTTGACCACTTTTTTGAGGAACTGCACCACCTTGTGGAACTGGCATATCTGCCTGTTGCATTGCTTGTTCCTCAGCCATTTGTTGTTGTTCACTCATTTGCTGAGTCATTGCATCAATATTAGACTGAGATGAAGCCTTTTCCATAAGCCCCTGGTCAATAAATCCCTTATCTTTCAATTCTGCAATCGCATCTACGTATGTTTTTTTAACGTGATGTTCAATTAATTGTAGAATTTGATCTTGAGGCAACCCTTGAATAAAAGTTTGTTTTGCAATCTCAAAAATTGTAAACGCAATTTTTTGCATTATAGGATCCCAGAATTCTTGTGGGATACCTGAGCGTATCAAATCAACAGATTTGTGAAAAGCCCATTCTGCAATGATTTGAGTAATCATCATTGCCTGATCGGCATTAAAATTTGATTCTTTATCATTGTAAAGTGCTTCACCTGCCAAAGTAGAAAAATTTAGTAAAGTATTAACTACATATTGTTGTTCATAAGGCGCAAAATCCTGTGGTACAAGTTCTTGTGCCTGTATAGTTAAATTTTGTGCAAATTCTTGATAGTTAAAACCTTTTATCGCCATTGATTAATTTCTCTAACCTTGTTCAATCCAACTCTTAATTTTTTCACCAGCTTCATCTGCATCTGCATCAGACATTTCAGCTGAAACATTTGCTAATGATTCTAATAAAGCACCTTCATCTTGTTGTGGTATATATTCTCTTTGCTGTTGTTCTAACAAGTTCTGAGCCAATTCTGACTGTCTTGCGGTCAATTGTGCAGCACGAGAATTAATATCATTTAATTGTCTGTCTTGTTCTGCAGCTTTTGCTCTTAATGCATCTACTTCTTGTTGATTTGCCTCTTGAACTTGTCTAACTTTATCAGATACAACTTTGAACAATATCAACAAGCCTAAACCAGAAAGTGCTATTGTTAACCACCAAGGGTTGCCTGTTTCATCAGGTTTTGGCAAGTTAACAGGTCTGTCTGATGCCAAATATGGATCTGTAGAATCTGAGAATGCTATTGAAACATTTCTTGCTTCTGCCTTAGGGCTTGCAGCATTTGCGATTAACTGTTTCAATTCTTCCAATGTTGTATTTGCAGGAAGTGCTGATTTCTCCAATGTTACGGCAATTGAAATTTCTTCAACAACACCTGGTTTAATATATTCATTTGTTTGAACTTTAGTTACCCCATATTGAGTTTCTGTTGCAGAACGTGAATAGCTTCTGTTTTGGCTTGAATCAGAAGATCCAGCAGGTAAACCATTTGGAAGATATACACTTACTGCATTTACGTTTCTGTTAACATCTTGAGTTTGATCTCCCAAACCCTCTGTAAAGTTCTGTTCTGTTACCGCAGTTTTTTTATTTGGATCATACTCAATAGTAAATCTTTCTACTGGTGCCTGACGTAAAAATGTACTAACTGTAACTACATAATTACCTTTACCAATAAGTCTGTCTAATTGAGCTGCAACTTTGTGTTGCATATATTTGTCATTTTCTTGTAGTTTTTCAAGCATTTCATCTTGAGCGTCAATAATACTTGTATAAACATTACCGTTTGTATCTGTAATTGCGATATTATCAGAAGTCAAACCAGTTACACTACCTAGTAATAAATTCGTAATAGCTTTTACTTTAATTTGATCTAACTTATCACCAATAGGTATTGTAATTTGAACAGTCGCAGTTACAGGTTTTTGCATTGATGTAAACATTGTCTGTTCTGGAATTGAAATAAATACTGATGCGTTTTCAATTGGTGGGATTTTACGGATTAATCTTGCGAGTTCACCATTAATAGCTCTTGCAAGTCTGATTCTTTTATCTTCTTTGGTTGAAGTGAAATCACCTTTATCAAAAATTTCCAAACCAACATTTTGATCCATCAAACCACTTTTAACAATTGCCAAAAGTGCCGCATCTTTTTGACTCAATGTGTATTGTTTCAAGAAAATAGTAGATTTTGTACCATCAAGTTTACGACTTGCATCAATACCTTCTCTTGCAAGTAGTGCTTGAATTTCTATGGCTTTCCCTAAATTGTCGGTAGTTAATAAATCCAAAGGTTCTTTAATAACTTTTTCACTAACAACACGTGCTGCACCGTTTCCGCCTTTTGATGAATTCATAACACCAATAGCCGTAAACAATGCCAAAACAATTACAATTGCACCTATAATCCCATATAATAAAGATTTATTTTCTAAAAGTTTTTGAAAGTCCATTTCCGTCCCACTATTTAACTAACAATATTATTTTACACCTGAATTTGCATTATTCTGTCATACGCCTGAATGACTTTTCCCACCATTTGTGTTGCAACGTTAACACTAACTTCTGATTTTGCCATTGCAGTCATAACGTCGTGAATATCAACGTTATTATTTCCTGACATTGCATCTTTTAACAAATTATCTGGAGCGTTCAATTCAGCATTGAAATTTTCGATTAAACCAGACATAACTTGTTTAAAATCAGGTGATGACGAAGCCTCAACTCGTCCCATACGAGCTGATGGGATTCCATTGAATCCTGGATCCATTTTTGTGTGTTGTATTCTTCCTGCCAAGTCGTATTGCGGATAAAAACCTTTAAACATTTTTGCCTCGCCTTTCTATATCTATTTTACATTAATTTTATAGAATATGTGCACTTAATCTACTAAAAATCATCCATTCTATGTAGATAAAACACACGATTTCATACTATTTATTTAATGATTTGTTGTAAAAAGTCATGAAAAAAAGATAAAAAGCACCCTAATTGAATCTTTTTTATCATAACAAAATCGGAGCCTAAAGATAGACTCCGATAATTCATTATATACAAACCATTCAACCGTTAAACGATTCAAATATTCAACACCTAAAAGGGCTTACTATTGAGGGCTACTCACCTAAGCAAATAAACCACCAATCATTAAAGTTACGACTATCATAGCCCCACTCTGTAGAATTTGTGTCAAAATTACGATTGTATGAATAGTGTTTAATTGTAGAATACTCTTCACTAGACCATACTTCAAAATAGGGGCTTGAAAAACCTAGAGTCGTCGGATCAACTGCAATACTAAGATTAGTGCTACTTGTTAATTCTCCAATGTCTGTTGTTCCATAAATATGGTTAGCTATTTTAGCAAGGTCTTTCATGCTTGCCATTTTAGATGTACCACCACATGTTTCAGCGGCTTTTGCAAAGTAGTCATTGCCATAACTAGCAGGAAGACAATAATCTAAACCATACTTTTGCATATATACTTGGTCTTCTGCGTCATCAGATGTGTAGTCATCTTTACATGCATTCCAAGTATGTGCTGAATTAGCTTTGAACGGCATACCAAAACATGTACCGTCTATTTCAAACGCACAAGTAGCACCAGCAACTTTTGTCACGTTTCCATTTGCTCGTAGGTCTTTTCCACTTGTATTAGGTGTTTTGTATCCTGTAGTATCATATAGAATAGCTAAACAATCACTACCAGTAATTGTATTTGAATAAGGATCTTGTGAACATTTTGGATTATATGCAATTAGTGCAGTAGTACCGTTAGCAAATTGTGTACCAATAATTTCGGTTCCCCATTCATCTTGTCCAAAGTGTTTAGCAGTTTTAACTTTTGTCATGTCAACTGCTTCATTACCATAAGTTACTTCACTACTGAAACAATCTTGTAATTTATCGTTAGCACATATTTTAGTTGTTTTGAAGTGCTTACTTAATTCTTCAACAAAACTCTCAGTAGTTTGGTAACCAGCCAAAGTTCCTTGAACGTTCATAACTTTTAATGCTTCAGTTAGTTTTCTTTCAAAAACAGTAGCTGCGGTACCCCAAGATT
>SUTY01000014.1 GCA_015152455.1 Cyanobacteria bacterium SIG32 | reverse complement strand
GCGTCTTTGTTTACTTCAAAAGTGTATTGACCTAAAGTTGTTGCACCTACTGATTTTTCGGTAATCAATGGTTTTTTGATTACATCATATAATTTTTCTGTATTTGATCTTGCCATTATTGTAACCTTTCTGTTATATCGTTTACTGCAGATTCAGTCATTACAACAAAATCAGCTTCTAACAAATCTTTAACGTTTAAGTTTGAAGGTAAAATTATTTTTACGCTTGGAATGTTTCTTGCTGATAATTCTAAGTTTTTGTTTTCATCAGCTTTTACATCTGCGATAATTAATGTTTTACCACTTACATTTAATGATTTTAATGCGCTAACCATTAATTTTGTTTTTGGTTCTGCGATTGTTGAAAAATCTTTAACAACAACTAATTGACCTTCTTTTGAAGAAAGTGCAGATTTCAAAGCAAGTTTTCTTGCTTTTTGAGGCATTGAGAAACCATAATCTCTTGGTTTTGGTCCGAATACAACACCACCACCTGCAAATAATGGAGAACGTAAAGAACCAGCTCTTGCACGACCTGTTCCTTTTTGTTTCCAAGGTTTTCTTCCGCCACCAGCAACTTCAGCTCTTGTTTTTGCACATGCTGAACCTTGGCGAGCGTTGTTCAATTGTCTTCTTAATGCTAAGTGCATTACGTGTAAATTAGGTTCTACACCAAATACTTCTTTATTTAATGTAATTTCGCCTAATTTTTCTCCGTTTGTGCTTAATATTTCTTTTGACATTTTAATCTTTCCTTTTGCTTTCCGCTTACCCCTTTCGATAATTCGTTTTATATGGTAAGAGCGGTTAATTATTACTACTTAATTAGTTCCATTTTGTTCTTGTAGGAACAATAGTTACCAATCTGCCTTCGCAACCTGGAACTGAACCTTTTACCAAGATCAAGTTGTTAGCTGCGTCAACTCTAACTAATTTTAATTTAGAGATTGTAACTCTTTCGTTGCCCATGTTACCAGCCATTCTTTTGCCTTTGATAACACGGCTTGGAGTTGTACCTGCACCGATTGAACCTGGTTCTCTGTGGTTTTTAGAACCGTGGCCCATTGGTCCTCTTCCGAAGTTCCATCTTTTTACTGTACCTTGGAAGCCTTTACCAATTGATTTACCGGTTACGTCAACTTTTTCTACATTGTCCAACACTGACAATTCAATTTTGTCGCCAACTTTGTAATCTTGTGGGTTGTCAACTCTGAATTCTTGTAAGTGTCTGTAGTTGTTTAAACTGTTCTTTTTGAAGTGACCCAATTCAGCTTTTGTTAAGTGTTTTTCTTTAGCTGCGATTGTACCAACTTGGATAGCATTGTAACCATCAGTTTCAACTGTTTTAACCTGAGTTACAACAGTTTCATCAACTTTGATAACAGTTACAGGGATTGCCAAACCTTGTTCATCAAAGATTTGAGTCATTCCGACTTTTTTTCCTATTACACCTAGTGTCATATTTTTACCTTTCCTGCTCATCCTACTTGGTGCAGACATTAATCTGCCCCTTTTCGGAGTTGCATCTTTCTCTTGCGAGCGCTACGTTTGTGTCTCTAACTTTACCTTTTTGAGGGCTTTCACCTCTGTGACTTTCGTCACCCCATCGCTTTGGATGGCCGCAGTTCACATTATTATGCATAATGCTATTAAATTTTCAATGTTTTGCTAGTGATTAAAGTTTTACTTCAACATTTACACCAGCTGGTAAATCTAATCTGCTTAACTCTTCAGTTGTCTGTTGAGTTGGTTCGTATATATCGATAATACGCTTGTGTGTTCTTAATTCAAAGTGTTCACGAGATTTTTTATCAACGTGTGGTGAACGAAGAACGCAATATATACGTCTTTTTGTAGGTAAAGGAATAGGGCCAGCTACTTTAGCGTCAGTTCTTTTTGCTGTTTCTACGATTTTGTCTGATGATACGTCAATAAGTTTGTGATCGTAAGCCTTCAAACAAACTCTGATTCTTTGTCTTTTAGTACTACTTGCCATGTGCATTCCTTTTTCTTTTTATGTGTTACACGTACAGAAAACCCTTGCGGGGTCTGCTATTTGCCTGAAAATGGCTATATATTTCGGCTATTTTCCAAGCATACCAATCGTAAACCAAACATACTCCTGTGTCAACAATGATTTTTGTTATTTGTTAATATTTGTTAATACGTATATTTAATTAATAAAAAAAGAGAAAATAAATTTCTCTTTTTTTATCATTTTATTCAGCATTTCAAAACACTAAAATTATTTTTTAGATTTTTTCAGTGAATTTTTCTTTTCGCATTCAATGTCGTCGGAAAATTCGCATTCATTGCAATCTCCACAAATTTCTTTGTTTGGAAATTCTTTTGTGTTTTTTTCTTCTTCTACATCTTCTGTTTTGCCTGCTAATTCTTCTGAAACTTCTTCAGTTTCTTCAACTTCTTCAACTTCTTCAACTTCTTCAGCTTCTTCTTCTGACTCTTCAGCTTTTTTTGCTTCTTCTTCAGCTAGAGCTTGTTCAATTTCTTCTTCGTCTTTAGCTCTAATAACAGGGATCGAAAGCATCAAAGCCATTTGATCACCTTCTTGCTCAAGGTTAAGTTCTAATGCTTCTTTATCCATTTCTAAATATTTAGAAAGAAGTTCAACCAATTCACCACGCATTCTTTCCAAAATTTGTGGAGTCAAGTTTGTTCTATCTTGCATCAAAACAACACGAAGTCTGTTACAAGCAACGTCTTTTGCGCTTTCTTCTTCTTCAGCTTGACGGAAGAAGCCCAATAATTTATTATATAATTCTGTGAAAATATTATCTCTCATCTTACTTCTCCTTACCAACTAAACCTTTGAAGAATTTTTTAACTCTTGCAACAACACTTGTTTCTTCTTCCAAGTTTAAAAATTCAACTTCTTCGCCAATAATTCTTCTTGCTACGTTCATATAAGCACGACCTGCAAGTGATTTTTCATCATTAACGATTGGTTCACCTTTGTTTGTAGAAGTAATAATGCCTGTATCTTCAGGAATTATACCGATTAGTTCTGCTGAAAGAATTTCAACAACATCTTCAACGCTCATCATATCATTTGATTTGATTAAGTTTGGACGAACTCTGTTTAGTAATAATTTATAAGATTGAATTTCTTCTTTTGCTTCCAAAAGACCAATGATTCTATCTGCGTCACGAACTGCAGACATTTCTGGAGTTGTAACAACAATTGCTTCTGTTGCACCTGCAACTGCGTTTTGGAAACCTTGTTCGATACCTGCAGGACAGTCAACCAAAATAAAATCGAAATCTTTTTTAAGTTTTTCACAAATATCTTTTAACTGTTCTTCTGTAACTGCAGTTTTATCTCTTGTTTGAGCTGCTGCTAATAAACAAAGATTAGGATTTTTCTTATCTTTAACTAATGCTTGTTTAAGTTTGCAACGTTCTTCAACAACGTCAACAATTGTATAAACAATTCTATTCTCTAAACCTAATAGCAAATCAAGGTTACGCAGACCCAAATCTGTGTCTATCATAACAACTTTATTGCCAGCTTTTGCCAATGCTGTACCGATATTTGCGTTGGTAGTTGTCTTACCAACACCACCTTTACCGGATGTGATTACGATAACTCTACCGCTCATGTATTTCTCCTTAGTTTTCTAATAATTTATTTATAATAATATTCTTTTTAAATACTCTTGCTTCTTCCGGAACAAATTCATTTGTTTTTTGAACAAATGGAGTATTTGCTCCATCAGGTCTTCTTGCAAAGACGTCAGCAATTCTTAGTTGGATAGCGTTCATTTTCAAAGCACGAATTTTTGCTTGTGAATTACCTTCACTTCCTGCATGAGCAATACCACCTAAAATACCCCACACTGTAATATCACCTTTTGCGATAACTTCAGCTCCAGGGTTTACATCACCAATGATAATCAAATTACCATCAGAAGATATGCTTTGTCCTGAACGTATTGTTTTCTTTATATATAATGTTGGAAGTTTTTCAGCTTCACCACGCATTGCTAAAATTTCTTCGGTTTCTTCTTCTTCGATTTCAAAATGAGTTTCTTCAACTTCTTTTACTTCCTTTTCTTCTTCAGCATCAAAGTCGTTACCACCAAAAATTTTATCCAATGCGTTTTCAACTTCTTCACTAACTTGTGTTGTCATTTCAAAATCAGGAGCCTCAACCACATTTTCAAGCTCAGAAATTTCAATTTCAAGAGCTTTTGCCGAATCAATTGTTTCCTCTGAACTTGTGCTAATAAATTCAATTTCAGATTCCATGGATTCAACAAGTGCTTTAATACTTGTAAGCTCTGTTTGAGTCAAAGCTACATTACCAAGTTTTAAACAAACTTGTTTGTTCTGAGCTTCCGGAATGTCTAAAATACGTGACAATTCATAAATAATTTCAGAAGTCTTTCTAGCGTTGCTTAAATCAACGATAAAACCGTTTTCGATATATCCCTTATCCATCTTTTCCCTTCCATCATGGTTATATATAATCATGACATTACACGAAAAAGATTTTTCTATCAATCAAATATTTAGATTTGTAATAATTATTTATGCAAAAACTGATTCATTAACACTTTTGCTTGCAACTCGTCTATCAAGTTCTGTTTTGGTAATTTTTCCGTCCTTGTTTGTATCCAATCCTGTATTCCAAGTGTAATATTTTTCTGAACCTGAAGTGAGAACTTCACGATTAGCACGTCCAGGTAAAAATACTAATGCATACAACTGTCCGCCTGATAATTTTGCATCATTGCTAAATCCTGCAGATTTTTTCATTTGTACAAGATATTTTTCAACATAATCTAGTTGTTCTACAGGACTCATTGCTTTTAAGGCTTCTGTTGTTGTTCCCAAACCTTTTGCTGTTTTGGGCATAAATTGAATTAAACCTGTAGCTCCGCCATGTGGATTAACAGCTTTTGAGTTAAGTCCTGATTCTGAATTCATAACTGCCAACAAATCTTTGTAATCACAATTTAGTCTGCTGGCAATTTGTTTTACTTTCGCCAAGAATTCAGGACCTAATCCATCTGCCGATACGTTTAAAGCCGCTCTTTTTACTGTGGATTTTTCTTCACTTCTTGAGGTACTTGTAGTGCATACAACGGCACTTGTTTCTCTTGTTGTTTTAATTGAGGAATTGTTTAAAAAACCAAAAATATTTGTATTACTGCCCAAGTAACTTGGTGCAGTAAATGTTGGCATTGCAGTAACTCCTGAGTAATTAAACAATGATGGCATTGTATAATTAATAGGATTAAATGAAAAATTGTTATACAATCCAAAGTTATAATTATTTATACCAAAATTCGGAGTAAATGGATTGTAAGATGTAAAACTTGTCATTGGAAAATTAAATGAATAATTAGCCATACAAAAACTATTCATCATAAATGGATTATTAAAATAATTGTTGTAACTAAACATAATTATCCCCAATTCCCCATATATATATAAAGGATTTTTTTACAAATAAATTGCCCCAATTGTTAATATATGTTAATAATTATTTTAGATAAAATAAGAATATAATACTTGTTTGTTATATGATAATCTTTGAGGGACTGAGATTATTATGTTTAATGAAACTAAAACCCACGAAATAACCGTTGACGTAGTCATTTTGACATTAAAAAATGACTCACTTCAAGTGCTTTTGGTAAAACGTACCAATGAACCGTTCAAAGATAAATGGGCGATCCCTGGTGGTTACGTAAGATTATCTGAGAACTTGGACCAAGCAGCGTTAAGAGTATTAAAAGAACGTACAAATGTAGATAATATCTATCTTGAACAGTTATATACATTTGGCGATCCGCTTCGTCACCCTAATGCAAGGGTTATTACATGTGCGTACTTTGCACTTGTTAGAGCGGAAGACTTGAATATTGCTACAACTAATGAACTTGATTGGCACAAAGTTTCTGATCTACCTGCATTGGCATTTGACCACAAAGAAATTATTGAATATTCTTTGAAACGCACTCGTGAAAGATTAGAACTTTGTCCTGTAGCTTATCAATTATTAAACGAAAAATTTACGCTTACTGAAATGCAAAAGGCATATGAGTTAATTATGACCAAAAAATTGGACAAGCGTAATTTTAGAAAAAAGGCTTTAGTAACAGACGGTTTAATAGAGCTTGAAGAATACACAAAATCTTCATCTAAAAGACCTGCTAGATTATATACATTTGAAAATATTAAATTAAATTCAAAACGTGCACATTTCATTTCAAAGAAAAAGGAGAAAAAATAATGGTAACATGCGTTTGGGCAATCCAAATTATTTCAGCATTGTTTTTAATAATATTAATACTTATGCATTCACCAAAAGGTGATGGTATTGCTGGTATCGGTGGAGCTTCTCACATTTTTAGTTCACAAAAAAGTGCTGAGAAAGGTTTAAATAAAATTACTGGAATTGTTGCAGCTACATTTATCATCTGCACATTCTTATTAGGATACGGTATTATTAAATAGATGAAAGAATCAGAAATATTTTGTCGCAACGAGTTATTTTGGGGTGCTGAATTTCAAAAAGCATTAAAAAATAAACACGTTGCGATTTTTGGTCTTGGAGGAGTTGGTGGGCATTGTGCAGAAGCACTTGCAAGAGCTGGTATTGGCGAACTAACTCTTGTTGATTTTGATACTGTTTCATCTTCAAATATTAATCGGCAAATTATTGCATTGAATTCAACCGTTGGGCAAAAGAAAACTACCCTTTTTGAAGAAAGAATTAAAGACATAAATCCTAATATAAAGCTAAACACAATAAATGATTTTTATACAAATTCTGATATAAATGCGGATTATGTAGCAGATGCAATTGATACAATGCGTTCTAAAATCTCATTACTTGAAAATTGCATGACCAACAATATCCCTGTCATTAGTTCTATGGGCGCAGGTAATCGCATAGATCCTACTAAATTATATATATGTGACATCAAAGATATTGAAGATAAAAAGGCACCTTTTGTTTCTAATATAATTTATCAACTAAAAAAACGAAATATAACAACAGGGATTACTGTTGTTGCAAGCAGAGAAAAGCCTTTCATACAAGAAAAAATGTCAGAAATAGAGCAAGTTACAACCCAAAGTGGTGAACAGATAGAATTTACAAAAATTGTTCCTTCATCTACACCATTTGTAGCTTGTGTCGCCGGAATTTATATGGCATCATACATAGTGCAAGAGTTTAAGAAGGAGCATGGAAATGGTTAATATTCTAGTTACTGGTGCAACAAAAGGTATAGGAAAAGCTATCGCACAGGAATTAAAATCTATTGGGAATGTTTATGCTACAGGACGCAATATTGATGCGTTAAGAGAATATGACAGTTATTGTGTTTGTGATTTAGCAAATGATATAAATATTTTAGAGAGTTTCGTTGCCGATAAAAAAATAGACATATTAATTAATAATGCTGGCGAATATGTATATGGTGGCATAGACAAAATGACAGATGCTCAAATCGAACATATTTTTGCCGTAAACGTTATTGCTCCAGTTAAATTAATAGCAAAAGCCAGCGCAAATATGAAAGAAAAAAAATGGGGCAGAATTGTTAATATCGGTTCTATTTCAGGTGTTATGGGTGAAGCAAACGCTAGTCTTTACTCTGCTACAAAAGCTGGCATGGTTGGATTAACAAGAGCATTGGCTTTGGAACTTGCACAATATAATATAACAGTTAACACAGTAAACCCTGGTTGGGTAGATACTGACATGGGTATGAACTCTGCTGAACTGTCTGAATTTTTCAAAGATGAAATCATTGAAACAATTCCTCAAAGACGTTTTGTAAAACCTGTTGAAGTTGCAAAACTTGTAAAATATTTAATTTCCGAAGATGCAAAAGGCATAACAGGACAGTCAATTAACCTCTGCGCAGGTTTGAGTGTAGGTATATAATAAGTAGTAACATAACAAACAGGAGGACATTCACCCTCCTGTTTGTTACTAATGATATTGAAAGAAATTTTGCAGAGCAAAAAGGAAGGTATAATCACCTTCCTTTTTTGTTTATATTTTTATCCGAATCTACTTTTATTCTACACACACTGCCTGATAATATTTTGTAAAACTACTACTACCACGGTCGCTATTCCATTCTTGTGCGTGATTTTCTGTAATCCAAATTAATTCAGTTTGTGTATTGTAATAATGAGGATCAGATCTTATTATATATATTTGAGCACCAACTCTATTGGCGAAACCAAATTTTTGCGCTAAATCATAATCTAATTCTAAACCAGAACTACTTTCTATGTACAGAGAGTTAACGTTATTCGTGTGAAATAATTTTTTTAACAATGAGATTAATTGATTCCTATTAGGCAAGTTTTTCCCCTGTGATTTACATATCTTTAATGCTGCAACCCAATAATCATTTTCGGAACCACAATAATCTTCACTTCCGAACATTTCGATACAATCAGCCTTAGTTGCTGGCTCTGTTACTTTAAAAGGGATTCCCCATTTAGTACCATCATCTGTTTTGAAATTATAGTCATCAGTTAATTCTAATACATTTATAGATCTGAGATCTTTTCCAAAAGTATTAGGGGTTTTAAATCCATTAGTATCATATATCATTGCAAGACAACCCATTCCTGTGATTTCATTAGAATAAGGATCTTGTCTACACACAGGAACAGCAGGATCATTGCTTGATGTTAACGTATTATACCCTACAAGAGCAGTTGTGCCATTTGCGAATTGAATGCCGATTAAGTCAGTACCCCAATCATTAATCCCAAAATTTTTTGTTGTTTTTTTATCTTTCATATCAACAAAAGTTCCATTACCACCCCAATATATAGAGTCTTCAAAACAATCCATTAGATTGTTATTATCACAAGTTTTTAGTATTTTAAAATGCTTAGATAACTCATTAACAAATTCTTGAGTAGTAGAATATCCTGCTAAAGTTTGTTGAGTATTCATAACTTTAAGCGCTTCCTCTAATCTTCTTTCAAAAACAGAAGCAGCAGTACCCCACGATCTTTCTTGATAATCCGCCACAAGAGTTGGAATAGTCATAGCCGCAACTACACCGATAATTGCTAGGGTGATTAATACCTCTGCCAAAGTGAAAGCGGATTTTTGTGAAGTGATCAAGTGACTAGGTGACCAAGTGATCAAGTTCTTTACAGTTTTTTTCATAACTTTTTTCCTTTCATTTTTTTATATGTACTACTATTTTTTAAATTACTGTTCTTTGCTCCCCTCCCTCGCTAGGGAGGGGCTGGGGGTGGGTGAGCTTTTATTATTGTTAATAATCACCCACCTAAATCCTCCCTAGCAAGGGAGGACTTTTTTCTTGAAATTTGTTTTTCACATAACAAAACAAGGTTGTACAAGATCTAATTCTTGTTAACAACCTTTCAAATTTTATATTAATAGATCCTGAAATAAATTCAGGATGACAGTACGATTTTGTACAAATCGCCAAAACCCAGACTACGAGAGCGTTTCTACCCCCCCCCTGATATCTTAAAGCCTGTCGTAGCTTCACTTTTTAACATACTATGCTCTCCTGTTCAGTTGTATCTTTCAACTTTAAATTGTACTTCTTGATCACTTGGTCACCTAGTCACTTGATCACTTCCTATCTTACCATTTTTTTTAACTTTTGGCAAGCAAAAACTACACACTAGCAAAAAATATTTTTTTGATGTATTATGTTTTTCATAACCCTATGGAAGATAAAATGCAAGGACTTATTGAAAAAGAACTTTCTTGTCAAGACAAGATACTAAAGCCTGATTTTAACTCAAAAACAGGTCGCGAACTTTTGGCGTTTTATCTGCAAACAAAATTCAAACAGATCATTGCATTTGATAAAAAATATCCAATGCCAATTTTTAGAGAAATTAATCCAGAGTTTATTTCTCATTTTTCAAGAAGATTAATAAATAATCCTGAAAAAAGATTTTTAATAAGTATTACAGGTGAATCAGCAGCAGGCAAATCAACAATTTGTCGAGAAATTGCAAAAGTTATTGAACAACTTGCAATGCCTGTTACAATCTTAAGTACAGATAACTATTTTAACGATATCTCAAATTTAATTGCAAAATACGGAACATTTGATAATCTAAGAGATAGTGGTTATGACGTTGATGCCCCTACAAGTTTTCAGCTTGAGGTTTTAAAAAGCGATTTGGAAGATTTAGCCGACGGTCTGGATATTAAATGCCCAATGTATTTGCCAAACGGCACAGGCATTTCTATGCCAAAAGCAATTGACGTTCCGTCCTCAAAAATTATTATTGTTGAAGGTATCGCAACCATGTTTGATGAAGTTAAGGACGTTTTTGATATAAAAATTTACGTTGAAACTGACGATCAAATAAGAAAAAAATGGTTTATTGACAGAGCAGTTGAAGAACGTAATCAAGATTTAGAAAACGCATTGAAACATTGGTCTTATATTTCAGAAGCTGGCGAAAAATATGTTAAACCTCACCGAAAAGAAGCTGACATGATTCTTAATGGCAAAGCAGATTTGAAATATTTTGCACAAATTCTTGAATATATACATACGTTTACCAATAATTTCCAATAGAAATATTAACGTTTTTTGCATTGTTGCCCTATTTGAACATATGTGATAGAATAAAATGGGAAAAAGTGTGTTTTTTTAACAAAAGTTGAATTAAATACACTAAATAACTGATACGTTATTTATAAAATTCTATTATAATCCTTTATGATGAAGTTATAATGAAGAAGATATAACTAGGAAAGAGAGCAGGAAAATATTTTGAATATAATTAACGAAAAATTAGATGAAATATTTAGTCCAAACGGTAAAAAAGTATTCCTCGCATTGGTTTGCATAGCTATTATCGCAGGGGTTGCTTTTGCATTTATGCCTAAAGCCGAAGAAAAAGCTGCAAAAGATGTTCCAGCGGCATTAGAAACTGCAAAACCTGCAGTTGAAAAAACAGTTCAAGCGCCAAATGCAGAATTAAAAACTCCGCAGGAAGAGGAAGTGGAAATTGATGTTGTTGAACAATCAGATTCTAAAATGGTTTCACTAAACGTAGAAGATTTAGGTCGTTCAAACCCATTTTTACCGTCTAGCGAGTCATTTACGGACTTAAGAAAATATGGTTTTGAATTGATGGCACCACCTGAAACACTTGCAGCAGAAGAAGCTGAAGCTGTTAAAGTTATGACAACAAAAGTTTCAGGTATTATGTATCAACCAAACAATCCATCCGCTATTTTAAATATAGAAGGTGAAGATTATTTGGTTAGATCTGGTGACTATATAAATAATTACAGAGTTCTTTCAATTGATAAAGACATGGTAACAGTACAACTTGGTATAAACGTTCACAAAGCAAGAGTTGGAGAAATTATCTCTGATTCAACAGTGAATTATAATAACGTTTATGACCTAGAAAACAAATTTGGTGGAGCAAGAAGATAAAGGTGCAGATATGAAAAATAAACTTTCACAAAAAATTATTGCAAGTTTAATGTTGACAGTGTTTACATTCTCAAACACTGCATTGTCAGTTTTGGCAACAGATGTTAAGCCTGAATTAAGAACATCAACCCCAACAGTTGATACAGTCAAATTAAAAGCTGACATTGCAATTACAGAAGCAAATACACCTGTTAGCTTAAGCCTTAGAGATTCAGACGTTAAACAGGTATTAAGAATGTTTGCAGATCAAGCAGGCATGAACATTATTTTTGATCCAAGTGCATCTGGTAATGTTACTTTAGACTTGGTTGATGTACCTTTAAATACAGCTTTTGATCTTGTGATGAGTGTTGCAGGATTAAATTACGTTGTAGAAGAAAACACCCTTATCATATCTGCTTCAGGAACTGATGTAGCGGCAGCTAAACAAGAAATTACATTAATACCTGTTAAATATATTGATGCAAACGCTATGGCAGATTTCTTAAATAAAAATATTTTTTCAATGAAAAAACCTGGATTATCCAGTTCAGAAATCGTTACAGTTAACCCAATGACCAACGAATTATTAGTGTTTGGTACAAAAAACGACGTAGCTATTGCACAAAAAATAGTTGAAAAATTTGATAGAAAACCACTTTCTAAATCAATAAAAGTTAGTCATACAACTCCTGAATTAATGGCAAATTTAATTTGCGATATGCTAATTCCAGCAACATCAGGATCAACAGGTGGTGCTGCAAGTATTTCAGGTGTAATGACTGGTGCAGCTAGTGATTTAGAAATGGGCGGTGGCGAAGTAGCTTGTAAAGTAGGCGGCGGATCATCTGGATCAGTTTCTTCAATGCCATTCCAAAGTTTAATTATTTCTTACTTTACTCAACAAGGTACTATCGGTATTTTGGGCGGTTCAGAACAACAACTTGAAATGATTAACGAATTTGTATTAGAAAACGACAGAAGACAACCTCAAGCATACTTAGAACTTTCAATCATTGAATTGAATGAAAGCGGTAGTAAAGCACTACAAAACACTTGGCAATATTTAAGCAAAAACTTCACTTTCAACTATGCAGACGGTACTTCTGGCAACCACCAAGCATATCCTATATTCTTTAGTGGTAACCAATACGGATATATCGAAAGCCAATCTTCTGGTGAAAAATATACTGTTCAAAAATATACAGGTCCAAGTTCTTTAACATATATGGTTAATTATTTGGTTGAAAACAAAAAAGGTCGTGTAGTTGCAAACCCTCGTATCTTGATTACAAATGGTCAAGAATCAACCATTGACTTAACTTCTGACTATGTAAAAACAGTTACATCACAAGTTCTTGAAACTTCATTGTCCGCAGCAACTCAAAGAACATACGAAATTGGTGATGATAATGGTATTAAAGTTACAGTAACACCATTTATCAGCCCTGATGGTTACGTAACTATGGATATAAACCCTGATTATGCAACAATTGCAAGCCAAGTTACTGCACTTTCAGCAGCTGGTACACAAGATATTCAAGCTACATTACTACAAAGAAGAAATCTTGAATTGAAAAACGTACGAATTAAAGATGGTGAAACACTTGTAATCGGTGGTATGATTCGTGAAGACGAACAAAAAACTATTAAGAAGATCCCTGTACTAGGTGATATCCCTGGTATTGGAATGTTATTCCGTTCAACAACTTCATCTAAAAATAAAGAAGAAATGATTATTATGATTACACCAAAAATAATCGTTGATTCAGCAGATGCAGTTAGAGAAGAAACTACTTTATAAAACAATTTGATACAATAAAAAAAATGAACGAACTACTAAATAGATTAAAAAACAGCGTTAATAAAGAAATACTTAACCATGTAGAAGATGCACTAATGGAACAAAACAAATTTGTTCCAATTAGTGTTAAGGATAAATTTCTATTCGTGGCGGTAAATTCTGAATCTGATAAAGACTTAGTAAACAAAATTTTAAAGGAACATTTTCCATATCAAGTTAAGTTTATTCAAGTTCCTGATGCTGATTTAGTAGAACTTATTTCTAGCTTAAAACGCATACCTAGTACAAATAAATACGAAGGACACGAAGAAAAACAAGTTAAACTTGGTGAGTTATTAATTCAAAAAGGTTATATTACTGATGTTCAACTATTGCAAGCATTAGCTGAAAGTAAACGTCAGAAAATGCCTATCGGTTCTACATTATTCAAACTTGGTTTCATTTCATTAGATCAATTGAAATCAATTTTGCATATGCAAACTGGTTATGACTTAGTAAGTAACGACCAATTAGCAAAACAAGAAAAATTCATTAATATCTTACCTGAAGATTTTATCAAATCAAATAAAGTTATTCCAATTGCATCTGACGGTAAAACATTAACTATCGGTGTTATTACTCCTGTTAGACCTGATGTATTGAAAGAAATCATTTACTTAACAGGACAAAATCCGAAGCAATTAATGATGACACACTATGAATTCCAAAACTCTTTGGATACATTTTTTAGTGCGCAGAAAAAAGAAACCCAGAAAATCATTCAACAAATTGAAACCGAAGCATCAGAAATCGAAGTTGAAGAAGGGTTATGGGAACAAGTAGAAGCAGAACTTCAAGACTCAACAGGTTCTGTTGCAAAATTCGTTAACCAAATTATTACAAACGCAATTGATAACAAAGTTTCAGATATTCACTTAGAACCACGTCTTGACGGATATATCGTTCGATACAGAAAAGACGGTATGCTACAAAAAGTTTTAGACATTCCTTCAAAGGTAGAATCTTCTGTTATTGCACGTTTCAAGGTTATGTCAAGAATGAACATTGCGGAACACAGAAGACCTCAAGACGGTACTTTTTCGATTAAATATAAAAAGAGTTCATACGACTTCCGTATTAACACACTTCCTGTAGGTAACAAAGAAAAAATGGTTATCCGTGTACTTGCTCCTGCGGTAAGTTTGAATGCAGCAGACAGAAAAATTAATTTGGTAGGTGCGGCAGAAGCTGATTTGTTAAAAATTAAAGATATGATTAGTTGTCCAAACGGTGTCATTTTAACATCAGGTCCAACAGGTTCAGGTAAAACTACAACTTTATATTCTGTTTTAAAAAGTTTGAATGATGAACACGTTAACATTACAACAATCGAAGATCCGATAGAAATTAAACTTGATGGGATTAACCAATCTCAAATTAATACAAAAGCTGGTATTACATTTGCATCTTGTATGCGTGCGATATTAAGACAAGACCCTGATATTATTCTTGTCGGTGAAATTCGTGACTATGAAACGTTGGAAATTGCGATTTCAGCTGCGTTAACTGGTCACTTAGTATTAAGTACAGTCCACACAAACTCTGCAGCTGCAACAGTTACTCGTTTAATTGAAATGGGTGCGAAGGATTATTTGGTATCTTCAACATTGTCAGGTGTAATTGCTCAACGTCTTGTAAGATCTTTATGCCCTGATTGTAGAGAACAATATTTCCCTTCTTACGAAGAAGCTAGACAAATCGTAATCGGAGAAGAAAATATTCAAAAATTAATGAAAACTCCTATATACAGAGCTAAAGGTTGCAACAAATGCGATTTTACCGGATATAAAGGACGTATGGGCGTGTATGAAATCATGCAAATCACCAAAGAGATTAAAAAATTAGTAGCACAAGGCGCTCACGATTTGGAAATTGAAGAAGCAGCCGTACAAAACGGAATGACTACATTAAATCAATCTTGTTTAAATCACATAATAGAAGGACGCACTACAATAGAAGAATTTGTACGTGTCCTTGGTATTGTTAGCGAATAATAGGTAAAGTATGACAATATATAATTATACTGCTTTAAAAAATAATAAAGATATTGTAAAAGGTAAAATTGAAGCAAATAATTTAAGAGAAGCTCGTGAAAACATTCGTGCTTTAGGTTTTATCCCTACAAAAGTTGAAGCAGAACAACAAAAAAACTTTGCCGAAGCCGCTGCAGAAAAAGATGTTCCTCTTGCCAAGAAAGGGAAAATTACAAAACTTGGTCTGCAAGATAAAATTGATTTCACTTCAACATTACAGATATTAGCACAATCTGGTATTCCGATAATTGAGTCTTTATTATTCATTGAAAATGACGCTGCAAAGTTAAAATTAAGACTTGTTGCGCAAGAATTAAGACGTCAAATTATGAATGGTGCTACCTTTGCAGATACGATTGCAAGATATCCTGAACAATTCGGTCAAATCTACATTGGTTTGTGTAAAGCCGGTGAAGATTCTGGTGAATTGGAAAAAACATTAGAGCGTTTATTGGAACTTTTAAATAAACAAGCAGTAATCAAAAGTAAAGTTATTGGAACTTTAATGTATCCGATATTTGTAATTGTGTTAGCAATTATTATTATCCTTGTAATGTTAATGTTTGTATTCCCTGTTTTTGCAGACATGTTCGATCAAATGGGAAAACAGTTACCTTGGATTACTGCAACATTGATGGACATTGGTGTAACATTAAAAACATATTGGTATTTAGTTCCACTAGGTTTGGGTGGCGCAGTATTTTTGATTTCATTTTTATTCAAATGGCAACCAACTAAACGAAAAATTGATGAATATGTTTTAAAAATTCCAATTATTTCTGATTTAATGCAATATTCAGACTTTTCAAACTTTATTGCAGTTTTACAAGTTGCATATGATGCTGGTGTACCGATTGTTGAATGTTTATATTTAGCTAACTTAACTTTGACCAATTATGTTTTACAAACAAGAGTTGTTACAGCTACTGCAAAAGTTCAACAAGGTCAACATTTGTCAACTGCATTAAGAACCACTCGTGTTATGCCTAAAATGATTTTGTTTATGATTGCGACAGGTGAACAATCAGGTCGTTTGGGTGACATGTTAATGCAAGCAACAAACTTCATTGACAAAAAATTAGACGGTATTATCGACACAATGACCAAAGCAATTGAACCTATAATGCTTATTGTTATCGGCGGTATCGTATTAACATTAGCCTTGGCACTATACTTGCCATTATTCGGTTCATATATGCAATAGGGAGAAAAAAATGAAAACAATTGTACTAACAGGCGCAACTTCTGGTATCGGAAATGCTTTGGTAAAATACTTTGCGCAAAATAATAAAGTTTTTGCTGGATACCGAAATGAAGACCACGTAAAAAAACTAGAAGATCTGGGAGCAATACCTTTTTACATAGATATGACTAATAGTGCTTCTATTCGTCAAGCATCTGCATTTATCAAATCGCAAACTGATAAAATTGATACCTTAATTAACGTTGCAGGATGCGTTGTTGCAGGTGTAATTGAAAATTTAGAAATTGACAGAATACGCCATCAATTTGAAGTTAACACATTCTCACACTTAGATTTCACACAAAATCTACTTGATTTATTGGAAGGTGGCAAAATTATTAACATAAGTTCAATGGCAAGTTTTGGTGTATTCCCATTTGTTGGTCCATATTGCGCATCAAAACGAGCATTAGATATTTTATTTAATTCTTTTGCAAATGAAACAAAACGAAATGTTAAAGTTGTTTCTATAAAACCAGGCGTTATCGCAACACCACTCTGGGAAAAATCAATCAACATAAACGAAAAATCTATAAATAACTGCGAAGGTTATGAAAACGAAATGAAATTCATGGTTAAAAACGCACGCAAAAACCAAGAAAAAGGATTGGATGTTAACGAGGTGGTTAAATTAATTGCCAAAGTAGAAGCGATGGAAAATCCAAAACCTTCATACACAATCGGAACAGATGCAAAAGCTGCAGAAATTATTTCTCACTTACCTCAGGGTATGATTAATAAATTGGTAAAATTTAATTTGAATAGAAGAGTAAATTCATAAGTAAATTTAGTTTGCTTGAAATCATAATTTGTCTGTGGTATTCTTTGTTTGCTGAAATATAGAAAGAAGGTAAGAATATGGCAGAAGTTAGAGTTAGAATTGCACCATCACCAAGCGGTAATTTACACGTTGGTACTGCAAGAACTGCACTTTTTAATTATTTATTTGCTAAAAAGAATAATGGCAAATTCGTTTTGAGAATTGAAGACACTGATGCTGAGAGAACATCTCAAGAATATGTTGATAACATTTTTGATTCTTTAAAAGCATTAGGTTTAAACTGGGATGAAGGTCCAGATGTAGGTGGTGAATATGGCCCTTACACTCAATCTGAAAGATTTGATATTTATCCTAAATTTATTCAAGAACTTTTAGATAAAGGATTTGCATATGAATGTTTCTGTACTCCTGAAGAATTGGAAGCTGAAAAAGAAGAAGCAACTGCAAATAAAAAAGCATATGTTTATTCTAAAAAATGCGAAAATTTAACCGAAGAAGAAAAAGCCAAATTAAGAGCTGAAGGCAGAAAACCTGCAATCAGATTTAATATTGCAAAAGCGCAAAAAGCATTCCACGAAACTTCAATTTTGGAATACGAAGACCTTGTAAAAGGCAAATTACACATGGATACAGATTTAATTGGTGACTTTGTAATTATGAAATCTAACGGAGCACCAACTTACAACTACGCAGTTGTAATCGACGATGCTTTAATGAAAATCACTCACGTTATCAGAGGTGAGGATCATATTTCAAACACTTATAAACAAATACTTATCTTTGAGGCTTTAGGATTTGAAGTTCCAAGATTTGGTCACTTAGGTATGATTTTGGCACCAGACAGAAGTAAACTTTCAAAACGCCATGGTGCAACCGCAGTTTCTGACTTTGTTGAACAAGGTTATTTAACAGAAGCTCTAGTAAACTTCGTTGCATTATTAGGTTGGGCACCATCTGACGGTGAAGAAGTGAAACCAGTTGAAAAAATTGCAGAAGATTTTAGAATCGGCGAAATTTCATCTTCAAACTCAATATTTGAATATGACAAATTGAAATGGATGAATAGTCACTACATCAAAATGCTTCCAATTGAAACATTGAAAGAAATGCTTAAAAAGTATTTGACTCAATACAATTTGACTGAATTAACAGACGAACAATATACAAGAATGGTTGAAATCACTCGTGAACCACTAACATTGTTGTCTGATATTACAGAAGCCGTTCCTTATTTCTTTGGTGGTGCAAATGTTGAGGTTGATCCGGAAGTTCAAACAACCGTTCTTGACTTACCAGAATCTCAAGATGTGTTGAAAGCATTCGTAGAACAAGCTCAAAATTGGGAATGGACTGAAGAAAACTTACACGAAAAATTAGAAGTTTTCAGAGGTGAATTTAAAGAAAAGGGAATTAAACCAAAAGCAACAATGTGGGCAATCAGAGGTGCAGTAACAGGCAGAACTCGAGGTGCTGATATGACAGCGATTTTGGAAATTCTTGGCAAAGACAATGTAATTGCCAGAGCTAAAAAATCTATTAAATAGACATTGTAAACAATTATTAAACGACGCTCCAAAATTTTTAAAGTTTTGGGGCGTTGTTGTCGTAAATTTACTCAGAAATGGAGGCCGAGCTATGCAAAATAAAATTTCAACACAAGCAACTTATGAAGAAGTTATGGATTATTTAAACACGTTTGATGAAGTAGATGATATGTTATTAGAGTTTTTAAATGATTCGGCACCTCAAATAACAATGATTAGCCAAAATCCAACAGAGATTTTTAATGAAAATTTTATTGATATCGTAGATTTCTTGAGTACAGAAGGTCTTTAATTAATTGTAAACATTTGTGTACAAAAAAGCCATCGGAATTAAACTTTCGGTGGCTTTTTGCCGTACTAATAAATATCTGCATCTTAGGATATTGGAAATGGGTTTTAAAGACAGTATTACTTCAATGTTAAAATTTTGTATAGAAAATTCTTTGGTTAAATTTGATAACCAACCTTTGACACGCCTAACAAATGAAACAAGTAGAGAGCCTTATTTTATCAATATTACAGATTCATATGGCGAAAATATTATGTATTCTTATGACAAGTTTATGGAAATAATTAACTCAAAAGGACTCGACGGATTTGCTTTTTAATGCTAAAATTCTTTTATGGGAGAATTTAAACATTATACTGTAATGAAAAATGAAGCCGTTGACGCACTAGATTGCAAAGACGGACTTATTTACGTTGACTGCACACTTGGAGGTGGCGGTCATAGTGAATTGATATTGCAGAGAATTTCACCAAACGGCAAACTAATAGCGTTTGATGTTGACGACGACGCCATCAACGCAGCATCAGAAAGGTTAAAAGAATATAAAAACCTTACAATAGTAAAAAATTCATATGCAAACATAAAAGAAGTTCTTAAAGAGTTAGGAATTGAAAAAATTACAGGTGGAATTTTGTTTGATCTTGGGGCTTCTTATCACCAATTAACAAAAGCAGAACGAGGATTTTCTTTTTCAAAAGATGCACCTCTTGATATGAGATTTAACCAAGATTCAGATTTTTCTGCATATGACGTTGTAAATAACTACTCAGAAAACGATCTTGTTAGAATTTTTTCCGAATACGGCGAAGAAAGATTTTCTAAAAGAATCGCAAAAGCTATTGTTGACAGACGCAAACAAAAAAAATTAGAAACAACTCTTGAATTGGCAAACTTAATTGTAGATTGCACGCCAAAAATAAAATCTTCAATTCATCCAGCAACACGAGTATTTCAAGCAATTCGTATAGAAGTAAACCAAGAGTTACAAAATGTTAAAAATACATTAAATGATGTGTTGGATTTATTAGAAATTGGTGCTATAATGAGTGTAATAAGTTTCCACTCATTAGAAGACAGAGTCGTGAAACAAATGTTCAAATATCACTCACAAAGGTGCCATTGCGAAAAAAATCAAATGATTTGCAATTGCCCACCGCCAAAATTGGAGCTTGTAAATAAAAAGCCAATCATGGCGAGTAAAGAGGAGATCAAAGAGAATTTTCCGTCAAGGAGTGCAAAACTAAGAGTTGCTATCAGAGTGTAGTTGGGGAAGAAAAAGTTGCTAAACACAGCACAAACACAAAAACTAAATAATTCTTATCAGGGATATGTTCAAAATCCGATCGAACGAGTAGAAGCACCAGTAATAGAAGGTTATTTTTACAAAGAAAGTACGGTGAAAGACATGGCGATAAGAAAAGTGAATAAATCATTATGTGGCTTGTTAATCATGGCTGTAGTTACTACATTTGTCAGCTATTATTTTGTGATGTGTAATGAATTAACTCTTGACACTCTCAATCGTCAAATTGTAGCTTTGAATGAAGAAAATTCAGAATTGCAAAACAATTTAGATCAACTAAAATCTTTCAATAATGTTGATACTCAAATGATGCAATATAATTTGCTACATAAAGCAGAAAATGTTTTAGAAGTTCCTGCGATCCCAACCAGCGCTAGTGTCAGCACAAAACACATATCATCAGCGCCTTTTAAATGGGCAATAGGATATTAAAATTATAAAAGTTATAAAGTTAGTAAGTTAATGCAGACGTTAAGTCTGCTTTTTTTGTAAAATTCCCATACTAAAGTAGGAAATTTGTTAAAAATTATTAAAGTTTTTATAAATCATGCCGTATATAGAAATATAGGCATGTATAGAAGGATATTTTAATGAAGAAAGATGAAATAAAAAATGGTGTGTCCTTATTTGGTCAATCTGACTTTTTGATTGAAGGTGGCGACCCATTAGAGGAAATTTTTGCATTAAATTTAGGAGATTTTATTTCAGAACATCTTATTTCTGAAGATTTGGCAAAAAAAATAAGTTCAAATTCCAAAGATAAACGTGAAGGACTTAAAAATCAACTTCGAGAATTAATTTCTATATATTCTTCTCAAAATACACTTTGTGTATTAAGTTTTGATTCAAAAGAAGAACACGCAATTTATACTTCCATTGCAAATACTGTTAAACAAATGATAGAAGTTGAAGCATGTCATATCTATATGCAAAAAGATAATAAAATGCTTTGCGTTGGATCATCTGATAACAATTTTGATCAAGAAATTGCAATAAACTTTGGCGGTAAAGATTTTGTATTTGAAAACAACATGACATATGTTGCAATGAGATCATCTACACAAATTACAGGGGTTATTGCTATAAAATCTATAGACCAAAAACCTCTACCAAAAGAATATTTAAAACTTGTCATAAGTATTGCAAATCTATTTGCAACGTCTATGGAATTACAATTCCAAGTTGACGAAACAAATAAACTTTTAGATAGTGAAAACGCTAACGTTTCAGAATTGCAACACATTAGAGCTGAATTAACTGCTTTAATCGGAGATTTATGCGATTATCAACAAAACTTTGTTGAAGAATTAGCAAAAGCAGTTGATACAAAAGGTCAATATAAAGTTTCGCATTCACAAAATACCGCAAATCTTGCTAGATTAATTTGTCGTGAGTTAGGTTTGAATGAAAAAACAACTGACTTGATATATTACGCAGGAATGCTTCAAAATATCGGTAAAATCACTTTACCAGAAAGCATTTTTGCAACCAATGGTAAATTATCACCTGAAGAATTGAAGAAAGTTCAAGAACATATCAATACTGGTGTAAATTTATTAATGAATATCAATTTCCTTTCCGAAGTTGTTCCATATATCAATTATCAAACAGAACGTTACGACGGTTCAGGAAAACCTGAGGGATTAAAAGGTCAATCAATCCCTCTAGGCTCAAGAATTATTGCTGTTGCTGACGCATACAGTGCAATGACTTCAGACAGACCATACAGAAAAGCAATGCCAACAGAACAAGCTGTTGAAATTATGCAAAACGATTCTAAATGGGATCCTGTAGTCATTGATGCGCTAAAACAAGTTGTTACACAGTAACTATACTAAATGCTACAATTTCAGCGATATTAATATTTAGCCAATCGTATTTGAAACACATATAATCGTGGCATTCACAATCATCATGCGTGCAGGTACAATAATCTTCTAACCTGCATATAGTCACATCTTGTAATGCAATAATACAGTCGTGGCAATCTGAGCATTTACTTTTAAATTCATGAATTCTGCCATCTATTTTTAAGTGATTAGTAAAAATAGATATATTTTCTGTTGCATTTTCTTCCATAATATTTTGAATGGCATCTTTTAATTTTTTTGACATAATTTCCCTCCTTGATTAGGAGTATAAATTAAGTTATCAAAAAATAAATTATCCAAATTGTTAACTGTACGATTGATACGTTCAAATGTTTGTGATATTTTTTAATTACGGAATATAAATAAGAGGGATTTAATAATGTTAGATACCAAAATTAAATTAGAAGATTTACCTACAGTTTACGATTCACAATCAACAGAAGAAGAAATTTACAAATTCTGGGAAGATAATGAAATGTTTAAGGCTGATTCAAAAAGCCAAAAACCGCCATATTCTATAGTAATTCCACCACCAAACGTAACTGGTGTATTACATATGGGACACGCTCTTGACGGCACATTACAAGATATTTTGACTCGTTATCACAGAATGAGTGGTTATGAAGCATTGTGGCTTCCTGGAACAGACCACGCAGGTATCGCAACTCAAGCTGTTGTTGAAAAACAATTAAGAGGTGAAGGTTTAACTCGTCATGATTTAGGCAGAGAAAAATTCCTCGAAAGAACTTGGCAATGGGCTAACGAACATAAATCAGCAATCCTTAACCAATTCAAAAGATTAGGTGCTTCTTTTGATCGTTCAAGAGAAAGATTTACTTTTGACAAAGGTTGCTCAGATGCAGTAAAAGAAGTTTTTGTAACTTTATATAATAAAGGTTTAATTTATAAAGGTGCATATATCGTAAACTGGTGTCCACGTTGTCAATCTGCAATTTCTGATATTGAAACAGAATATGAAACAGAACAAGGGCATATGTGGGAAATCTCTTACCCTCTAAAAGGTGAATCTGGTGCAATTATTGTTGCGACAACTCGTCCTGAAACAATGTTTGGTGACGTTGCAATCGCAGTTAACCCATCAGATCACAAGTATTCCGAACTTGTTGGTAAAACCGTTGTTGTTCCTCTTTCAGGTAGAGAAATTCCTATTATTGCTGACGAATATGTTGACAAATCATTCGGTACAGGAGCAGTTAAAATTACTCCTGCGCACGATCCAAACGACTACGAAGTTGGTAAACGTCACAATATGAAACCTATCTGGGTAATTGACGAAGAAGGTAAAATGAAAGCGTGTGGCGAAGTTCCTGAAAAATATCACGGAATGGACAGATATGAAGCTAGAGAAGCTATCGTTGGCGATTTATCATATCAAAACTTCTTGTTAAGAGTAAGAGAACACGAACACAATGTTGGCAAATGCCAACGTTGTAACACAACAATTGAACCATTACTTTCTGAACAATGGTTTGTAAAAATGGAACCATTAGCTAAAGAAGCTATTGCAGCAGTTAAAGACGGTAGAATTAAATTCGTTCCTGAACGTTGGGAGAAAAACTACCTTGGCTGGATGGAAAACATCAGAGATTGGTGTATTTCAAGACAACTTTGGTGGGGGCACCAAATTCCTGCATACTACCACAACGTAACTGGAGAAATGGTTGTAGCTAAAGAAAATCCAGATCCTGCAAATTATGCTCAAGATACTGATTGTCTTGATACTTGGTTCTCATCAGGCTTGTGGCCATTCTCAACAATGGGATTCCCTAACGCTGAAACTGATGACTACAAAAAATTCTATCCAACAAGCGTTCTTGTAACAGGTTTTGATATTATTTTCTTCTGGGTTGCAAGAATGATAACAATGGGCTTGGAATTTACTAAAAAAGCACCGTTCTCAACTGTCTATATTCACGGTCTTATCAGAGATGAAAAAGGTCAAAAAATGTCTAAATCAAAAGGCAACACAATTGACCCTGTTCAAATTATTGACAAATACGGTTGTGACGCTTTGAGATTTACTATGACCTCTCTTTGCACATACGGTGGTCAAGACATCAAAATTAGTGACGAAAGATTTGAATATGGCAGAAATTTTGCAAATAAGATCTGGAACGCTTCAAGATTTGTGTTAATGAACCTTGAAGGTGTTGATAATAATGATATTGACTTCTCTAAATTAACTATCGTTGACAAATGGATTTTGAATGAATTAAACAACACCGCAAAAGAATTTAGGGAAAATATTAAAAACTACAGAATTGGCGAAACTGCTCACATTATGTATGATTTCTTCTGGAATAAATACTGTGACTGGTATGTAGAAATCGCTAAAATTCAACTTCAAGATGAAGAATTAAAATTAAATACTCAAAGAGTTTTAAGATATGTTCTTGATATGTCATTGAGATTATTGCACCCAATAATGCCACATATTACAGAAAAAGTATGGCAATTAATCCCTCAAGAGGCTCAAGAAAAAGCTATTATGCTAAGCTCTTTCCCTGTATTCACTGATAAATTGTCATTCCCTAAAGAAGCTGAGGAAATGGAACTTGTATTTGAAACAATCAAATCATTAAGAAACGTTCGCCAAAGTTTCAACATACCAACTTCTTTAAAATTCGATATTGAAATTCGTGCAGAAAAATCAGAAAAAGCAACATTTGAAGCTATTGAAGCGTACATTAAACGTCTTGCAAAAGTAGAAAATATTTCTTATGCTGACGATTCTTCTGATGCTCCTAAAAAATCTGCAACTGCAGTTGTTTCAGCATCTAAAATCATTATTCCATTAGAAAACTTAATTGATTTTAATGAAGAAATCAAACGTCAACAAAAGAAATTAGACAAACTTGTTGCTGAAAAAAATTCTTTAGCTGGCAGAATGAACAACGAAAAATTTGTTGCAAACGCTCCTAAAGACTTAATTGAACAAACAAAAGCAAGAATTGATGAAATCTCAGTTCAAGAAACTGCAATTAATGAATTGATAAATTCTTTAAAGGCTTAAATTTATAATTATAGATTGGCACCTCTTAAGTTTTATTAAGAGGTGCTTTTTTATTTAGCAAAAAAATATTTTTTTGATTTATAAATCATCTATCAGAATACGAATTGTAAAGTTTTATTAAACAAAAATCTTTACAGATTTGCCAACGTCTGATACAATCAAAACGTAGTGTAGTTTATTGGAGTAAATATGGTGACTAAAGATTTAGATTTTGAAGAATTATTAAAACAATACGACTATAAGTTTCAAAAAGGTGACTTAGTAAAAGGTATTGTTTGTGGCTTTGACGGTCAAGGCGTTATGGTTGACATTGGCGCAAAAACAATTGCTATTGTACCAATCCGTGAAGCAGTAGAAAAAGACGAAAAGGCTGAAGACAAATTTGAAAAAGGAAAAGAATACGAATTCTTAATTATCAGAGAAGAAGACGAAGACGGCAAATTCTTATTATCAAGAAAAAGAGTTGATTTTGCTTATTCTTGGAAAGAACTTGAAAAAGCTAAAGCCTCTGATGAAACAATTCTCGGTACTGTTGTTGGAGTTGTTAAGGGTGGCGTTTTAGTTGACATATCTGGAGTAAGAGGTTTTGTTCCGTCATCTCAATTAAGAGCGAAAGAATCTGATTTGGAAGTTGGTTCAAAAATCGAATTGAAAATTTTAACATTAGATAGCCAACAAAATAACTTTATTCTATCTAACAAAAAAGTATATGACGATACTGCAACAGAAGCAAGAAAAAATGTATTCTCACAAATCGAACCAGGACAAGTTGTTAAAGGTGATGTTGTGAGAATTACTGATTTTGGAGCATTTATTGATTTAGGCGGTATTGATGGATTGTTACCACTTTCACAACTATCTTGGAGATGGATTGATCATCCAACAGATATTTTGAATGTCGGCGACAAAATTGATGTTGAAGTTATTGCGGTTGACCATGACAAACAAAGAGTTTCTTTGAGTTTGAAAAACCTAGAACCTGATCCATGGTTAGAAGCTGAAAAACAAATCAAAGAAGGCGACAAAGTTGAAGGAACTATCACAAGAATTAAGCATTTTGGCGCTTTTGTAGAAGTATTCCCAGGTGTAGAAGCCCTATTACCTCAGGCAGAAGTTGCTGAATTACAAAACGCTTCAAAAAATATTCTTCAAGTTGGTGATAAAGTTCAAACATATATTTTGAAATTTAATCCTACTGACAAACGTATCGCTCTATCAGTTAATGAGCCTACTGAAGAAAAAAGCGAAGAAGAATAATACAACTTTAGAGGATAAAAGAGAGCCTGCATGTGCAGGCTCTCTTTTTTTTGCAAAACTCATACAAATAAAGGATAAATTTTAAACAAATAAGGTTTATTCTTAAAATAACAAGAGTAATTTACCAGACTTTTATAACTTAACAGGCATGGTGGGCATGCCCCAAAATGCCAATATTACGAAATGTTACCAAAATTTAAGAAATATTAAATAGGGCTGAAATCATGTCATGGTCATGGTTTCAGGAGAAAATAAAAGGAGGTGAAAGGCTTAAAAATAAAATAGTTGTCCACCTGAAAAGGTTAGAGTACAATTAATATATGCCTTGCGTGTGGGCAAAACACGTACAAAAAAAAATTCTTGTAGAGGTGAAGATAGTGCAAGATACAATTAAAGAAAATCTTTTACGGATACAGGAAGAAATTGCACCTTATAGACCAAATATTATCGCAGTTACCAAGTATTTTGATGAAAATGCCATTATATCAGCATACAATGCAGGTTTAAGAGATTTCGCAGAATCAAGGGTAATTGAGGCATCACAGAAAATAGACAATCTGCCACAAGAGATAAAAGAAAATTCCAAATTTCATTTTATTGGGCATTTACAAACCAACAAAGTGAAAAAGGTTATCGAAGTTTTCGATTATATACACTCTGTAGATTCGGTTAAACTTGCTGAGAAAATTTCAGAAGAAGCGAGCAAAATCGGTAAGGTACAAAAGATTTTAATACAGATTAATAATGCAAATGAAGAACAAAAGTTCGGATTTTCACCTGAGGAAGTATTCGAAAACTTCAAAAAAATAATTAATCTAAAAAATCTTGAGATTGTTGGGGTAATGAACATGGCGCCATTTGGAGCTGAAGAAGAAGAGCTTGAAAGACTATTTTCTGAGATTTCCAACATCAAAAAAGAACTAGAAAAAAGATTTGACTGCGATATAAAAGAAATATCTATGGGGATGAGTCAAGATTATAAAATAGCAGCCCAATGTGGGGCGACAATGCTAAGGATTGGTAGAAAATTATTTAAGTAAATAAACGGAGGAATAAACGGTGGCAGTAGTAACAGACAAAATCAAATCAGTAGTAGATTTTTTAGTAAAAGGATTTGAACCAAGAGAGACAATTTTTGAAGAAATGGCAGAAGAAATGGGCGAAGAATATGAAGTTCAAGATAACTTAGCAATTGATCCAAAATATTCTTACCAATCAAATATGGATAGATCTAACGACCTAAAAGTTGTAAATCACCCTAACTTCAGAGGTTATGAAGTAATGGTAATGGAACCTCGTTCATTTGACGATTCAGCATCTATCGTTCAATATTTGAAAGACAGAAAAACAATCGTTTTAAACTTACACTTACTAGATAAAGACCAATCACAACGTACAATTGATTTTGTTTGTGGTGCAGCACACGCACTTAACGGCACACCTCAAAAAGTTGGCGATAAAGTATTTGTATTTACACCAAGCAATGTAACATTGTCTGTTGAATTAAATACAAATCAAAATAAATTTAATGATTCTTTGTGGAGATCTCCTATTCAATAGGGAACGACACCAATAATCATTGGGTATGAGAAGAGATAGTTGTATATAGGGAGCCAAAAGCTCCCTTTTTATTTGCTTGAAAATATTGTCAAAATTTAGAAAAAATGATATAATACCAAGTGATCAAGGTTTTAGTGACCAAGTGATCAAGAAGTACATTAAGGTTGGAAAATCCAACAGAAAAGGAGAACGTAGTATGTTAAAAAATGAAGCTACGACAGGCTTTAAGATATCAGGGGGGGGGTAGAAACGCTCTCCTAGTCTGGGTTTTGGCGGTTTGCGCAAAATCATACCGTCATCCTGAACAACAGTATTGTCATCCTGAACTTGTTTGGCTACTTTTGCCAACGAGTTTACGAGTTGTGCAAAATGCCTGGTTTTCCACAGGATCTATTGATATAAAACTTGAAAGGTTGTTAACAAGAATTAGATCTTGTGCAACCTTGTTT
>SUTY01000013.1 GCA_015152455.1 Cyanobacteria bacterium SIG32 | reverse complement strand
TAAGGTCTTAAAGCCAGTCATAGCTTCACTTTTTAACATAATACGTTCTCCTATTCTGTTGGATCTTCCAACCTTAAAATATATTACTTGATCACTTGGTCACTAAAACCTTGATCACTTCTTCATCATACCATTTTTTTCAACATTTGGCAAGCATATTAATATTGCTAATTGATTTTTGATTATTTATTTTGCATAATAATTTTGTTATGAGTATTGATGATGAAAAATTACCCCGAATTTGGTTAAGCGGCGCTCATTTTATCAATGACGTTTATACTGGTTTTTTGAACCCTATTATGCCATTTATTGCAGCTAAACTTGGAATTACTATGGCGATCGCTACTGTGATTTTGAGTATGTCGCACATCTTTTCATCTCTTATGCAACCGATATTTGGATTTTTTGCTGATAATATTTTAAAAAGAGCATTTATATTTTGGGGTTTGATATTAACTTCAATTTTCATTCCACTTGCTCCAGCTTCGTCAAGTATATATTATATGGTTATATTTATTATCTTGGGAAGTTTAGGTTCAAGTTTATTCCATCCACAGGCTTTAGGTTTGGCTAATAAATTTTCAGGCTCTGATGTCGCAAAACATATGGGAATATTTATTGCAATGGGAACACTAGGCTATTCTGTAGGACCGTTTTTATCAGCTTCGGTAACTCAATTCTGTGGATTGGATAAAATGCCTATGTTGTCAGTTCTAGGTGTGTTTTGGGCTATTATTATGTTTAAATTTGTGCCTAAAATGTCTAATGTGGTTTCTAATAAAAAACATATAAATTTGAAGCATGCGTTTAAAGATATTTTATCAAACCGTAAATTGAATATTTTGAATGTTATTTCCATGCTGAAATCGTTAATTTCTACATCTTGTTTCATCTTTCTACCTTTTTTATGGAAAGATATGGGGTATTCAGCTTTCTTTATCGGCATGGCTTTATTTGTATTTATCTTTGTTGGCGGAATAGGTTCACTACTAAGTAATAAATTTGAAAAATTAGTCGGAACCCAAAATGTTTTTTATTTCTCTATGATTTCTACCTTGCCTTTAATGTTAATATTTGTTTTAACATACAAAACTTTTCCAATATTTTCATTTTTTGTATATTTTGTCATGGGGTTTGTAACTATGTTGGCAGTTCCTGTGACTATGAATATTGCCCAAAGTGTTCTACCTCAATATAAAAGCATTATTGGTGGATTTATAAACGGATTTTCTTGGGGAATTGTAGCACTAATAATGTCCATGAATGGATTCTTGGCTCAAAATTTCGGAATTACAAAAGTATTGCTGGTAGTTTCCTTTATTCCTGCAATTTTTTCAATCATATTCGTTCGCTATTTATTCAAAGACTTAAGCCCAAAAATTTAATTTGTTGGCTTTATTTTTATTATTTGTTGTTTTGTTTACTGCTTTTTCTGAAATAGTTTTATTACCCTTTGATAAATTCTTATCTCCGTTAAATGTACTCTTAACGGCAACAGAATCCTTTTTATTCGCAGTATTTATCTTCCCAATTGCGGAAACTAGCATTTCTTAACCCCAATAAATGATACTTTTCTATTGTATGATAAACATTTTTCTTTGCAAATATTTTTTATTAATTTTTGTAACAGAAATTTAAAACTATGAAATTTGATTAAAAGTATATACTTTATATATATAAGAGAGAACATTAATCGAATACGAGAGATGTTAAGAGAGAGAAAATTTCCGTTTAAGTAAAGAGAGCAAAACTTCCTATTCCTATTTTCCTAGAAAAAATTTTTGACCCCATTGGGGTCTTTTTATTGTTGTAACTTTGTTTTGAAAATTTTTCTTTACAAATCGTTTTGGTTAGGCTATACTTTAGACATAAAAATTTGTTTACTAGGGTAATGAGAAGGAAGAAGAAGATGAAAAAACTATTAGCAGGTTTAATGGCAATCAGTTTTATTGCTATGAATGCTGTTCCAGCTTTTGCCGCAACAAGAAGCGTTGTTGATGTTAGCAAAGATTACTGGGCACAGGCTGAAATTGCAGATGTTGTTTCAAACAGTGTTATGCATTTAGATGAAGAAGGTTATTTTTATCCTGAACGCAGCATTTCAAGAGTTGAGTTTGTAAAAGCTCTATTGAGAGTTTTGGCTAACGATAACTTGAATGTTGAAATTAAAAATATCTTTTCTGATGTAGCAGAATCTGATGCTGATTATGCAGATATCTTACGTTCTCAACAATTGGGTTTGGTTTATGGTTATCCAAACGGAACTTTCCAACCAGCTAAATTTGTTTTGAGAGATGAAGCTCAATCTGTAATCAGCCATATTACAAAAGATACTCAAGCAGACACTTCAATCTTAACTTATTTTGAAGATGCTAACAAAGTTCCAAACTGGGCAAGAGTTCCTTATGCAAAATCTTTATCATATGGAATTTATGTTAACTATCCAAATGCAAAAGAACTTCGTCCAACTGAAGAATTAACAAGAGCAGAAGCTGCAGTTCTTTTGGCTAGATTGAGAAGCAAAATCGGTTTAGTTAAACAAGAATATATCGGTGACGAAAAAGTTCTTGCTGTTGAACATTTAAGCGTAAAAAGAAACGCTCCAAATGATGAAGTTAAAATTACAAATCAAAGAAACATCATTTTACAAGGTAACGTTCTTGAAGTTGCTTTTTCTGACAGATTTAGATCAGAAGCTGCTCAAGCTGGTGATGTTGTAACATTCAAAGCTCCTGTTGATATTTCAACTGATGAAGGTACTTTGTTAATCCCTGCAGGTTCTGTATTCACAGGTAAAGTTCTTGATGTTGTTGCTCCAAAAATTTTCAACAAAAATGCAAGAGTATATGTTCAAATTACAGAAGTTTGCTTACCAGACGGTCAAAAAGTTGACCTTAATGCAAAACCTTTCTACAAAGATTATGCTCTTAAAGAAGGTCCTTGGATGACTGCAGCAAGATTATTAGCTTACACTGTTGCAGGTGGTTCAGTAGGTACTGGTGCTGGTGTTGGATTTGCATTCATTCCAGATCCTGACAAAGTAGGTACTGGTATTGCAATCGGTGCTCCTGTAGGTGCTGCAATTGGTTTGGTTACAGGTTTGATCAGACCAGGTCTTGAATATCACGCAAAAGCTGGCGAAGAAATCTACGTTATCCTTTGTGATGATGCAAGCATTATGAAATAAGTTAGATTTTACTATCTTATATAAAAGACGGACTTTTTAAAAATTATGTCCGTCTTTTTTTGTCCTTTTTATTCAAAACTTTCGTATATATATAATTGCACTTATGTGTATGGAAATCTTACTGATGTAATTTTAAAATAATACTGGGCTTGTTTTACGAGCCGTAATGTAAAAAGGAGTGTATATATGAAAAAAACAATTGCTTCTCTGGCATTATTTGGACTTTTTTTAATGCCTGCTCAAGGTGCATTTGCGTGGACTTATGATGGATTGGGTAGTTTAAATCCTTTTACTGGTTTTAGAAACTGTAATAAGTGCGAAAAGAAAGATAAGTGCTACCGTCCTAAAACCGCAAACTATTACAATGATTATAGACGAGTCCAGGTTATTCCGAATTGTAATCGTTGCTCAAAAACATTCAATATGGAAGAAAATTGCCCTTGTAACAAGCGAGCGCATTATTAGTAAAAAAGTGGAGATTTTATCTCCACTTTTTTAGTATTCTATATTTCTTAATGCGTTAAAAATTTTGTCTGTAATTTGTTGAATATATTCTTGGCTAACCAATCCGTTTATTACTGCATCAGCTATTTGGTAATTAGGACGTATGTATTGTTGAGCTGTTTTGTTTACGTCTTGGAATTGTAAATCGGCTGCTGCACCTGTTTTGCCTCTTAGTGCTGCACGTTTGTACCAGCGGTCTTTTAAAACTTCAAGAGGTGTGAATACATAAACCTTTACGTCCATTATATCTCTTACACCTTCGTTTAATACGTATAATCCTTCTGTTAGGATTACTTTTGCAGGTTCTTTTTTATCTCCATTTGGATCAGAAACACATGTTACAAAATCATACCTAGGTGATGTTATACTAGCGCCTTCTTTTAATGCTGCCAAATGCTGTTTCATAAGGTTTAAATCAATAGCGTTAGGAGTGTCAAAGCTGAAACCAGTTTTAAAAAGTTCTTCGTAGCTTCCTGCCTCTTGAAGTTCTTTTGAGGTGTCTTTGTAGTAATCATCACAACGAATTACAGTATAAATACCTTCTTTTTTGTCTTTTACGCAGGCTTTGATTGTATTATCTACAAAAACTGTTTTGCCTGATGCACTTTCTCCTGTAATCCCTATGAGAAACGTTTTTTTCTTTTCTTGAACAACTTTGCGTGCAATGTTAAGTATCAAATTTTCCGATATTTTTAAAAATAATGGTTGAGTTTCTTTTTTATCTTCTTCCAAAATTTGTTTTAGCGCTTCAACGATTTTGGAAATAATTTCCATATCTCTTCTGCTTGAATAATAATCGTAACTTGATAATCCTAAATCTTGCATCATATGTACTTCCCCTTAATGATACATACATTTTACTTTAAAGAATTTTATTTTTCTGCAAATTAATAAATTTTGTAACAATATTGTTTAAAAAATTAAAGATTTGAATATTAATTTACGTATATAACCATGTGAAGCTAGATAGGAGTAGAACATGTATCAAGAAGAAATTTTTTCTAATGTAATGACAGACGCAAAGAGAGATGGTTATGATTCGCTTACTCATGAACTAAAAGGTATGGAAGCGGCTATTGAAAGATTCTTCACAAAGATTTTTGAAACAACGTCTTCATTAGCAGAAAGAGATTTTAACATTTCTAATTTCTAAAAAAAAGTCGGTTTATAACCGACTTTTTTTATGCTACTAAACCTAAGTTATTCATCATATATGGATTGTTGAATTGCATTGTATTATATGGATTAAAGCCATACATATTGTTTATGTTTCCAAAAGGATTGAATGACATAAATGGATTTGCAAATGAATATGGATTGAATGCAAAATTATTGTTTGAAAAATCGTATAATTTTTGATTAATTGGGTATGAATACTCGTTGTATGTTGGTTGAATTGTTGTGCCAAAATTAGTAGCGTTTTGCGTAATTGATGTTTCGGCAAATGTCGGCATTTGTGTTTGTGAAAGTCCTGTTTCAACTTTAGTGTAACTCTTTGCGATATCTTCTGCATCAGATTCAGATTGTACAGTTCCGTTTTCAAGATTTTCTCTGGCTGCGATTGCTAATTCTATTTGAGCTTGAACATCATTTTTAGCCATTTTTTCTAGTTCTTCGCATTGTTTTTCTTTAGCAAGGGTTAACTCGTCTTTGCCAACAACTGCTCTTGCAGCTTTACCGCATAACCAGCTACCCAATAAACCGCAACCAACGCCTATGATTGCACCAACTGCACCACCGATTGCTGTTCCAATAGGTCCACCTATACAAGTACCAATTGCAGCCCCAGCTTTTGCACCAGCGATACCGCCAATTTTTGCACCTGCAACATATCCTGCAGTTTCCGCTGCAACTACTGCAGTCGATTTTGCAAGTTGTTTTGTACCTTTTCCTGCTCCTAGTTCTTTGTATGTTTTAACAATTGTAGGTGCTTCACATGCTAGTCCAATGACTGCCATAGCTCCGCCCCCACCTTTAACGCCTTTTGCAACTGTTTTTGTAACCATGTTTGATGACTTTGTTGCGTTTGTGATAGCGTTTTGTGCAGATCTTACTCCAGTTTTGGTTTTTACCCAAGAAGCAGCCTTGCCAACTTTTGTTTTATGTACATATTTGTTGCCAGCTTTGGCGTTATTCCAAGCTATTTCTGCATCTGCTTTAGCTTTTTCAATTTGCAAAAGTTTTACCTTTAATGCAGTACCTGTTAAACCTTTTGCTTCTTGGACTAATCTGTTTACGTCTTTGTATATATCAGCTTTTAATAATGCATTGTGTGTTGAAACTCTTGTAGCATTGTTAGCAGTTCTTTTCAATGTTTTATTTAATGCAGTTAATGCATCATCAGTTTGATTTGCTTTTAATCCATTTGCTTTTTCTGCTAAATGTTTTGCTTCTGTTTGCAAAGTTCTTGTATCAAATTGAGGGATATTCATTTGGTTTAATTGAACCATTGTTGCATTATGGTTTACAGTATTCCAGAAATTCCCCTTTAACGCTGCTCTATTAGCGCTATATAAATTAGTTTGTCCAATTGTATTATTCCAAACGTTGCCGAATGCGTTTTTGTAATTTCCATAGTTTTGATAACCCCATTTAGGTAAATCCCAAACAACACCTTTGCCAACTTTTAATGCGGTTGGTAATGCCATAGCCGCACCACCAAACAATAAATATTGTTGAAGTTCTTCAGTGCTGTCAGCTCTGTTGATTGCAACACCTGTAGCTGCACAAGCTAAATTATGAATATCTCTGTTTGTAACTCCGTTAATACGTGTTGGCATAATATCCCTATATAATTCCCCGTTATATATATAAAGTATTTATTATTTATAAAATTTACTTTTTGTTAACAAATGTAAAGCCCGATTTAATCGGGCTTTTTCATTATCCAAAGTAATTTAATTTTGGTTGTTGTAATCCTTGATTGTATGCGGATTGTGTTAAGAAGTTATTCATTCCGCCACCGCCATAAAGGGCATTTCCATATGCTTGTAATTGATCAGGTGTCATTGTGGCCTGTGGTAGGAAACTTGTGAATGCTGGTGTTTGTTGATATCCAGCTCCTTGTGCGCCTTGTAATTGTGCTAATGCTGCTTGTTCATTAATTGCTGCATCTTGTAATGTCATAAATTGTGCTAGTTGTTCTTGTTGTTTTTCTTCTTGTTCTGCTAATTTCTCAGTATGGCTTTTGCCAACAACAAGTTTGCCTAACCAATCACCAATAAAGTAACCTGCAAATGCCCCTACAGGACCTAGGAATGCGGCACCAATTGCACCTGCTGCGATACCTGTAGCTAATCTAACACCACTTTTGGCAACTTCAGTTGCGCCATATATTAACCCACCGTCTTTTATTGCTCTATATACATTTGGAATTTCAAATGCAACTGTTAAAATTGCGCCGATAAGTGGAGCACGTTTTGTCAATCCTTTGAATGTACCGCCAAGTTTGGAGAAGATGCCTTTATTACTTTTCCATAAAGCAGCTGTTTCTGTACCGTATGATGTAACGGATTCTCTTAGGGCACCCCATACGTTTGGGTTTGTTTTTTTACCGGCTCTAACAAAAGAATCTTTTACGATATTGCCAAAATTGCCACTATAAACCCCTGCTTTTTTCTGTTTTCTAAACATTTTAATACTTGCAGTAACTCTAGATGAAAATTTGTCATCTAAAATTAATCTACTCGCGTAATTTAAGCCTGTTTTGGCAATACCTGCAATACTCATGACATACCTACTTTTCTATCTACTTCTAACCTTACTTTTATAAACAATTTTTTTTTGAGTTTTTTGCCTTTTTTGAAAAATATGCTTTACATTTGTTAACATTAAATTTTTGATTTCGTGCTATAATTGACTCGGAGGCTAATTATGAGAACAATAACTTTAATTAATGGTGATGGGATAGGACCTGAAATTTCAAATTCAGTTATGGAAATTATAAAAGCGAGTGGTTTGGAGATTGATTGGGATATTCAAACTGCAGGTGCTGATGTAATTAAAGCTGAGGGTGTTCCGTTACCTGATAGGGTTTTGGACTCAATAAAGAAAAATAAAGTTGCTTTAAAAGCTCCTGTTACAACACCTATTGGCAAAGGTTTTAGATCTGTTAATGTCCAATTACGCAAAGATTTAGATTTGTATGCTAATTTAAGACCTTGTAAGAATTTGCCGAATGTAAAAACTCGTTTTGATAATGTTGATTTGGTTGTTGTAAGAGAAAATACAGAAGATTTGTATGCAGGTGTAGAAGAACAAATTGATGAAAATACTGCCCATAGTATTAAAATTATTACTAAAAAAGCAACAGAAAGAATTTGCAAATTTGCTTTTGATTATGCTGTAAAAAATAATCGTAAAGAGGTTTGTGTGGTTACAAAGGCAAATATCATGAAACTTTCGGATGGATTATTTTTAGATACTTTTAGAGAAGTTTCTAATCTCTATCCACAAATTAAAAAACGTGAAATTTTAGTTGATAATCTTTGTATGCAATTAGTACAAGATCCGACACAATTTGATGTATTAGTATTACCGAATTTGTACGGTGATATTGTATCAGATTTATGCGCAGGTTTGATTGGAGGATTGGGAGTTGCTCAAGGTGCAAATATTGGATTTGATTATGCCGTGTTTGAGCCAGTTCATGGATCTGCTCCTGATATTAAAGGTCAAAATAAAGCAAATCCTACGGCATTATTGTTGTCAGCTTGTGAAATGCTTAGATATATTGATGAAAATATATATGCTGATAAGATTGAAAAGGCATTATTTAAAACGCTTTTTGGTAATATAAAAACGGCAGACCTTGGAGGAAACGCCACGACTGCCGAATTTACTAATGCTATTATTGAAAATTTAAAAAATTAATCACCTACGCATATTACATTGCGTTGACTGTCTTTGAGGTCGCCACATACGTAACCATCGCTAAAACGCATATACATTGCATTGGAGGAAGGAGTACCACCGTTGTATTCTTCCGAAGACCAGAACCAGCCAATAGTAGGAAGTTCCAATGCTTCACTGTTATTGTACAACTCACAAAGAGTAAATACTGCCCCCTCACCCTTACCCTCTCCCATAGGGCGAGGGAATAATCCCAAAACGTCCGAAAGCCTTGCTAGGAAAACGTTTCTATCCTCCTCCTAAGGTCTTAAAGCTAGTCATAGCTTCACATTTAAAAATACTATCTTCTCCGATTCTGTTGGATCTTCCAACCTTAATGTACTTCTTGATCACTTGGTCACTAAAACCTTGATCACTTCTTATCCTACCATTTTTTTAACTTTTGGCAATACTATAATAAACCCAGATCTTTTAAAAATTTTTGATTATCAGCTAAGTTTGCTAATTTTTCATCAACAAATGGATCAGTAACGCCATCTTCAAATAGTTTATTAACCATTTCGTTACAGTCTGTATTTTCAGGGTTTGATAATACTAATTTTGAAAAATGGTTTATATCAGATTGTTTTTCGTATAATTCAACAGCTTTTTGGGATATTTTTCTGTAGTATTCATTCTTGCTGGTTAAAAATTCTCCAGCTAAAGGTGAAGTGACACGTAGTGTGTTACTTTTCTTTTCACTGTATGTTCTTATTTGCTCTGCTAACTTTTTAAACATATCACTATCCCTTTATTATACATTATCAACATGCTTTTGTAAAGTTACATCAATCCTTAGATTGATTTTAGGTTTAATTATCTCTTGATTAAAATTTTTATTTAAAATAGAATAGGATAGATCCTGAAATGTATTCAGGATGACATATCTGAAAGAGGTTTATAATGCTTGATATCAAATTAATTAGAGAAAATCCGGAAAAAGTTAATGAATTATTAAAAAGAAGAAATTCTGATTTGTCGATAGATGAAGTTATTGATATAGATGTAGAACGCCGTAAAATTCAAACTCAGGCTGATGAATTGAGAGCAAAAAGAAAGTCTGAATCACAAAAGATTGGTGAATTAAAGAAAAAAGGCGAAAATACTGATGCTATTCAAGAAGAAGTTCGTAAAATCGGTGATGATATCAAAGTTTTAGAAGAAAAACAAAACGAGCTAGACGAAAAACAACGTCAAATTCTTTTGCATACTCCTAATATTCCAGATGAAACAACTCCTGTTGGTACATCAGAAGATGATAACGTAGTTGTGTCTTCTTGGGGTGAGCCTACTAAATTTGATTTTGAAGCAAAAGCTCACTGGGATCTTTGTGAAGAAAAAAATCTTGTTGATTTTGAACGTGGTGTTAAAATTTCTCAATCAAGATTTTCTTTATACAGAGGTAAAGGTGCCAGATTAGAAAGAGCAATTATTAACTTTTTCTTAGATCAACACACAGAAAATGAAGGTTATGAAGAAATTCTACCTCCATTTATGGCAAATGCAGCAACTATGACTGGTACTGGACAATTGCCTAAATTTAAAGAAGATATGTACAAATGTGTTGATGAAGATTTGTACTTAATTCCGACGGCAGAAGTTCCTGTAACTAACATTTATTCAGGTGAAATTTTATCAGAAGATGAACTTCCAAAATGTATGACTGCGTACACTCCTTGTTTCAGACGTGAAGCAGGTTCTGCTGGTAAGGATACTCGTGGTTTAATCAGAGTTCACCAATTTAATAAAGTCGAAATGGTTAAATATGCAACTCCTGAAACTTCAGCTGAAGAACATGACAAACTAACAAAAGATGGTGAAAGAATGCTTCAATTGTTAGGTTTACCATATAGAAAAGTTGCATTATGTACGGCTGATATTGGGTTCTCTGCTAATAAATGCTGGGATTTAGAAGTTTGGATGCCTTCATATAATGCTTATAAAGAAATTTCTAGTTGTTCAAACTTTGGCGATTATCAAGCTAGAAGAGCAAATATTCGTTACAAAGAAAAAGCAACAGGTAAAACACGATTTGTTCATACAATAAACGGTTCTGGGCTTGCAGTTGGTAGAACATTTGCAGCAATTGTTGAAAACTTTCAGCAAGCTGACGGAACGATTATTATTCCAGAAGTTTTAAGAAAATATACAGGATTTGATAAAATATAATAAAAAAAACTCGGCTTAGCCGAGTTTTTTTAGTGATAATTATTTACTTGTTAAAAATTTATCTAGTTTTTCTTCATGCTGAATTCCTCGTTTGATAAATTCTATAGGCGAATCGAACTGAGGCAAACCTTCATATATTTTCTTTTTAAGTCCAGTTGTAGCGTGTGTGATTATCATTTTTAGTCGTTGGTCACCGCCGTGTTTAGTTATTAAAATTTCATTTGGATTAGTTTTATGATTTTCAATAATTTTAACTAATTCTTCCCAATCCTCCAATTGGTGACCTCGGTTTTCTATTCGTAGTTTAATAAGAGCCTTACCAGTTCGGTCTGCTCTTATTGATGTAAATGGGGTTGTGTTAATTCTTTCTATTTGCATGTTGATACCACTTATATAAAGTGCATAAATATTTTTTTTGTTAATTATATTAAATTTGTAACAACTCTATACATAATTACAAAAAATGTTATAATTGTATTGCGGATAGCTTGATAGGTATGAAAAAATGTACGAATTCCCATTTGAATTAGATGATTTTCAAAAAGATGCATGTAATTGTATTAATGACGGTAAGAGCGTTGTCGTTTGTGCTCCAACAGGGGCTGGTAAAACCGTTATAGCTCAACATGCTATTCATAGAGCATTGGAAGAAGGAAAACGTATATTTTATACTACGCCTTTAAAAGCACTTTCTAACCAAAAGTTTTATGATTTTGGTGAAAAGTATGGAGCTGAAAATGTTGGTTTGTTAACAGGTGATACTTCAATTAATCGTAATGCACAAATTGTTGTTATGACCACAGAAGTATTTAGAAATATGCTTTATGGTACAAATTTTGGAGCAGTAGCTGATAACTTAAAAGATGTTAAGTATGTTGTGTTAGATGAAGTTCATTACATGAATGATGAACAACGAGGAACAGTTTGGGAAGAAAGTATAATTTATTGTCCTACAAATGTTCAGATTATTGCACTTTCAGCAACTGTTGCAAATGCAGATGAATTAACAAATTGGATTAATACTGTGCATTCTAAAACCGAACTTGTTGATACTGATTTCAGACCTGTACCTTTAAGATTTTACTATTTTGACAGCTCTCAACCAACCAGATTGTTGCCACTTTTGACTCCGAGTGGTCAATTGAACAGTAAAATTAAACCTGAAAAACATCAATGGGGTAAGCACGGTAAAAATAAACAAAAATCTCCGGTTAAAGATGTAATCCGAAATTTGGCAAATCAGGATATGCTTCCTGCAATTTATTTTACTTTTTCAAGAAGAAAATGTGATGAACAAATGGAAAAATGTGCTTATATGGGACTTGTAACTCCAACAGAACAAGCTCAGATAAGACAGTTTGTAGATGAATATATAGCTGAAAACCCACATCTTTATGGTAATAAACATATTGAATATCTGTTGCAAGGTGTAGCTTCACACCATGCTGGACTTTTGCCAGCTTGGAAAAACTTAGTCGAAAAATTATTCCAAAAAGGTTTGATAAAAGTTGTTTTTGCAACTGAAACTTTGGCTGCCGGTATAAACATGCCAGCTCGCTCAACTGTTATTAGTGCAACAAGTAAAAGAACTGATACAGGACACAGAATGCTTACCGCCAGTGAGTTTTTGCAAATGTCAGGTCGTGCAGGACGTCGTGGTATGGATGAGGTGGGATATGTTACGATCGTGGGCACACATTTCCAAACACCTGAAGAAGTCGCTGAGCTTGTTTTAAGTGATGCAAATCCATTGGAAAGCCGTTTTTCACCTAGTTATTCAATGGTCTTAAATTTATTGCAAAGATTTAGTCTTGATGAAGCTAAAGAGCTTATTTTAAAAAGTTTTGGGTATTTTTCAGCAGGTTCGAGAATGCAACCATTATTGAAACAATTTGAACTTAACGAAAAAGAAAAAGCAGAAAGATTTTTTGCCTGTCCTCACAAGATTTCTGACGAAGAATTTATCAAGTATGATAAATTAAGATGTCTGTATGTTCAAAATCGTCAAACCTATAAGAAAATATGCAAGCAGGAACAAAAGAAAAATAGACCGTTATCACCTGAGGTTATTGCTTTTAGAGATGAAAATAAAAAAATGTTGGATAAATTGCATTCTTATCCTTGTGATACTTGCAATCGTTATAAAAAACATGCCAAAAATCTTGAAGTCTTTGCTCGTCTTGATGTAAGACAGGCTCGCTTAGAAAAAGAAATGGAAAAACAAAGAGATATTTACTGGAATAGATTTTTAGCACATAGAAGTGTCTTGATTGATATGGGATACTTGAAAGACGATTATCCAACTCCTTGTGGTGTCACAACTTCTCAAATAAGATCAGAAAATGAGTTGTTCTTAGCTGAAATTATTTTTTCAAATGTTTTGGATGGTTTATCTCCGTCAGAATTGGCTGGTGTCGTGTGTGCTATTACAACAGAGGACTTAAGAATTGAAATTCCTTATTTACCATTCTCGCAGGCTGTTAGAAAAACTTTAAATTTAATTCGTAATGTTAGACGTAAGGTCGAAAAGTTCCAACGCAGATATGATGTTGAGGCACCTTGTTATATCAACCCATATTTTAGTTCTTTGATTGAACTTTGGGTAGATGGTGCTGAATGGGAAACTATCACAGAACAAATTGACATGGGTGAGGGTGATATTGTTAGAGCATTTAAGCGCACAGTTGATGTCTTAAGACAGTTTACTACAATTGATAATGTTCCTGAAGCTCTTGTATTTACCGCTCGTGAAGCTATTGAAAAAATTATGAGAGAGCCTGTCGATGCTGATTAGTTACGATTTTTAAAATAAATTTTGTTGTTCTATTGTTTGAGGTGATTTATAGCCCAAATGTCGGTATGTTTCAGGTGAAACTTTACGTCCACGAGGAGTTCGTTGCAATAAACCTGCTTGTAGTAAAAACGGTTCGCAAACATCTTCAATTGTTCTTACATCTTCACCAATTGCAGCTGCGATTGTTTCGATGCCTACAGGGCCACCGTCATATTTGTCAATAATTAATTTTAATAAGGTTCTGTCAGTTGAATCCAAGCCAAATTCATCAATTTTTAAGATATCTAAGGATTCATTTGCTACATTTTCAGTAATTTTGCCGTCGTGTTTGACAAGGGCAAAGTCGCTAACACGTTTTACAAGTCTGTTTGCAATACGTGGAGTACCTCTTGAACGTCTTGCTATTGCGTGTGCACCTTTAGAATCAATATCGATATTCAAAATTCCTGCAGTTCGTGTAATAACTTGTGCAAGTTCATCTTCGGTATAGAATTCTAACCTGTGAATAATTCCAAATCTGTCACGCAAAGGCCCTGAAAGTTCACCAGCTTTTGTTGTCGCGCCGATTAATGTGAATTTTGGTAAAGGAATTCTCATAGTTTTAACGGTTTGACTCTTACCTGTTGTCATATCTAGGAAAAAGTCCTCCATTGCTGGATATAAAATTTCTTCTGCAACTTTATTTAGTCGGTGGATTTCATCAATAAATAAAATTTCTCCACCTTTAAGTGACATTAAAATTCCAATAATGTCCCTAGGTCTTTCGAGCGCAGGGGCTGAAGTTATTTTTATATCAACTCCCATTTGTTCAGCTATAACACCAGCTAATGTTGTTTTCCCAAGTCCTGGTGGCCCATAAAATAATAAATGGTCGAGTGGTAATTCTCTTTTTTTAGCTGCTTCTATTGTAATTTTTAAAGTTTCTTTTAATGCAGACTGTCCAATATAAGTGTCAAACGACTTAGGACGAATACAATTTTCAAAGTTTTTATCAAATTCTATTGTTTCAGCTTTGATATTTTGGTTATGTTCTATTTTTTTATTTTTAAAATTGTTATCGTCTGCGATTATACTCATTGTCAAACCTCTATTTATATGCTATCATAAATCTTAGCTTAAGAAAAGTATGTAACAAAGGAGAGAAGATGAGAGTTTCTGAAAGATTAAAAAAGATCCCCCCTTATTTGTTTGCCGAAATTGATAGAAAAGTGGCAGAAGCTAAGGCGCAAGGTAAAGATGTTATAAGTTTAGGTATTGGAGATCCTGATACTCCAACACTACAACCAGTTGTTGATGCAATGCACATAGCTATTGATAATCCTGCAAACCATGATTATCCACCTTACAATGGTACGGCAAGTTTTAGAAAAGCGGCATGCGATTGGATGAAAAAAAGATTTAATGTAGAGTTAGATCCTGATGCAGAAATGTTATGTAATATTGGTTCTAAAGAAGCTATTGCACACGTATTTTTTGCATTTGTAGATGATGGTGACTACACATTAGTTCCAGATCCTGGATATCCAGTTTACAAGAATGCAACTATTTTTGCAGGAGGAACTCCATATTCTATGCCATTGTTGGAAGAAAATGGATTTTTGCCAGATTTGGATGCTATTCCAGAAGATATTGCAAAAAAATCAAAATTAATGTTTTTGAATTATCCTAATAATCCAACTGGTGCTGTTGCAACTAAAGAATTTTTCAAAAAAGCAGTTGATTTTTGTAAAAAATATGATATTTTGTTATGTTCAGATATGGCATACAGTGAAATGACTTATGATGGTTACAAAGCGCCATCAGTTCTTGAAGTTGAAGGTGCTATGGATGTTGCTATTGAATTTTATTCACATTCAAAATCTTATAACATGACAGGCTGGCGTGTTGGTTTTGTTTGTGGAAATAAAGATGCGGTAAAAGCATTGGGTACAATCAAAAATAATATTGATAGTGGAACGTTCAAAGCTATTCAGGATGCAGCAATTAAAGCATTTGAAATTGATGAATGTTATATTGAAAATTTAAACAATATGTATCAGGAACGTCGTGATGTTATGGAAGCAGGTTTGAGAGAATTAGGTTGGAATATCAAACCATCAAAAGCTACTTTCTATATCTGGATACCAGTTCCTCAAGGTTATACATCTGAACAATTTGCAACAAAAATGTTAGAAGAAGCTGCGATTGTTGTACCTCCTGGTAATGGATATGGTAAGTATGGCGAAGGCTATATTCGTATAGCTTTGACTAAAGATGTTGAAGTCTTGAAAAAATGTATAAATAGAATGAAAGCATGTGGATTGAAGTTCCAATAAAGGGACTTTAATCTACTTGTTAAATACTTTGTAACATGGTAGAATAGCATTATGGAATGTCCAAAATGTGGATTAGAAATAGATGATAGTACGATTGTATGCCCTAATTGTAAAAAGGTGCTAAAAGTCGTATGTCCTATATGCAAAACAGTAAACGAAGGTAACACTTGTAAAAAGTGTGGTTTTGTCATTATTACAAAGTGTAATAACTGTGGTAAAGTTGGTCCTACTGCCAATAAATTCTGTGGGAAATGTAAGTTTTCTTTAGAAAAAAGTGTTATATTAAATGAAGCAAATACTGATGACTTTGTAATGCTTACGATAGATTTCCCAAATTTATCAGAAATGAAGGATCTTTTAGGGTCTGTAAAACTTTTCAACAAATTCAAAGTTAATCTTGATAAAATAATTGCCGACTATGTTAAATCTATTGGTTTGCGTCGTCAGGTTATTGATAAAACCTATGTAATTCGGTTTTACAAGGACTATTCTTTTAATAGTTCTGTTAATACTGCTATTAATGCTACTATCGAAATTGTTAATTTGATTACTAAACTTAATTGCAAGTTAACTCATAAAAAGAATGCTGCAGTGCGTTGTAATATGTCTTTATTGAAACGGTCTGTTGAAAGTGATCCGAATGCGTATGCTTCAGGGTTTAATGTCAGCATGGTAACTGAAAAAAGTAAAGACGAACAACAAAGGGTATTGGCATCTTTTCAGGTAATTACTGACACACCTTTGTTTGAAGCATTAGAAAAGAATTATAAATTGTCACCATTAAATTCAGTCATGGTTGATGGTCAAATGACAATGTTTTACGAGTTGGATATTAAAGATAATGTTGTTATCGACCCAGCTTGGTTTGTTGATGAAGATGAAAATGAGATTGAAATTCCAAATTTTGTTCAAAACATGCTTATTGAACAAGACAAGGTTGACGGTGAAACTCTTATGAAGTTGGAACAACCAAAAGATCCAGATGCAATTTACGATTTGGAAACTATTCATTTTAATGAAATTTCTTGTGATTTCATAAGAACAGAAAATGTTGATGTGTTTTATCATATTGTAAACAAACTTCAATCTACACCAATGGGTATATTGGGTATAAAAACACCTCCACTTTATGTCCCATATTCTTTGAAAATTATTAACGAAATCGAAGAATTAGGGATATTTAATAACATAATATCTATTACTTGTTATGATGAAATGAAGTATTCTCCATATGCTTTTTTTAGAAATTTAGTATCAGCAATTTTTGAATACACAGTTTCACAACAATTGTTTAACCAAAATGATTTTACTGCGTTTGCATCAATTGATCCTGCAAGTATGATTAAGGATTTGATTACCCTTTCCGAACGTGAGATTACAAATGCGGTTGATACTCGTAACGAATACTTTGACATATTTTTAACTTTATTAAAAGTTATTCCAAATACTTTAATATTTATCGAAAACTTTGATAAAGTTGATTCAAGTTCATTAGATGTTTTGAAGTACTTATTTGAAGCATTTGATCAGCTTAAAATAAGTTATTTGATTTCGTATGATAAAGATTTTTCTTTGCATAAACAATGTCATTTCTTGTTGGCAAGACCTTATTATACTGAAATTACATTAAAACCAACACCATTTGAACGTTTAATTGCCGAAAACAAAATTTATTATCGCAATATTATGAATGATTTTTATTTCCAAAGAATTGCAAAATATTCTTGTGGGAGTATTCTTTTCCTTGATATCGCAATTCAATATCTTGTAGAATCTGGTGTTTACCAATTCACTGAAGATAGTATTGAAATGGTTAATCCAAAGACTATTGTAATTCCTTCAAACCTTAATAGATTATATCGTAGGCGTTTGGATTTGTTAAAAGATGATCCAGAAGCTATGAGATTTTTGGCGTCTGTTCTTTTGTTGGGAACCAGGATAGATGTACCTACTATTGAGTCTTTAGGATACGAAAATACTGATGAAATAATTAATAAATTATCTGATATGGGTTATATTTATTTCTACAATAATTGTATGTATTTCCCTAATTATAATATCGTTAGAGAAAATCTATTAGAAGTTATGAATAAAATAGATTTGCAAAAAATTGCTAATGATTTATTCACAAAAGTATTCGTTGAAAATATGCCAAGTCCTGTAAAATCGTATCTTTATACATTACTTTCAGATGAAAGCAATGCCTTTTTAGAATGGGAAAAGTTGGCTAAAGTTAACCTATCACTTGGTGATTTTTCTTCTTATTTGAATTGTTCTACTGAGATTTTAAAACTGCTTGAACAACGCCCTGGTGATGCAGATGTTGAGGCATATAAATTAAATTTATACGAAAATATTTCTGATAATTTGTATCAATATGTTCCTGAAAAAACTCAAGATATAGCTGAGTTAACATTGAAAAACTTGGAAAAATCAACAGATATTGATAAAATAATTCAGTTGTGCAATAAAATGATTCACGGTGCGTTGAATTCGTCTAGATATACTCATGCATTGTGTTTAACTCACAAGATTTTATCATTAGTTCCAAATGCTTCAATTGATCCAGCAGCACCTAATTTCAATTTATACTTTTTCTTTATGTCATTAGTACACATTGAAATTCTGTTTAATATCGGTGCTTTAGAAGATTGTATTGACGTAGGATATAAAGTTTTAAATGTAATTAATAGTGAAAATATTGGAGTGTTACGTCCAGAACACTTATCAGAAGATCAATTTAAGAACATGGTCAAAACTTGTGTTGGTTATATAGCCTTAGCAAGTGTTATTCAAATGAAAGGTAACGTTGCCGAATTCTTGAATGTTGCGTATGAAACTTTAGATTTTGTTCCTCGTAGTTATGATTTGTTTATACAGCTTCAAGAATTAATTTGTGGCAGACCTGTTAATATTTCACCAGATATGATTGGTGATGATAAATTCTCAACGGTTGTTTATAGTATTATCAATGCATTCTTATGTTACAAAGACAATGCAGAATCTTTTGCTGAAGAAATTTATCACGCTAAGTTAAGTGCAAAAAACAATAGTTTGGCTCAAGTTGAAATCCTTTGTGATTTGTTAATTGGTTATGCTTATATCAATTTAGGTTCATATAAAAAAGCATCATCTATACTTTATAAAATTGTTAAATCTGTAAAAAATCAGGGTATGTTCTTATTGCAATATTTGGGTTGGTATTTCTTAAGCGAAATGAATATTCGTGAAGGTAAGTATGATGTTGCATATGGTATGTTGAATAATTCAATTATTCAATTAGAAAAATATGGTAAGGCAAGTGATTTCTTGATGTTATTATTCAGATATAATATGTTTAAAGTAATGATGCATACTGCTCAAAGTGATAAAGCTCAAATTCTTTTAAATCAATCTTATTATTTAAGACAAAAATATAATATTAACTTTGAATTTGATATTGATCCGGAACATTATATAAGTCAATACAGTTTTTCAACTGTTGACGGTGAGAAAATTGCTCCTGTAGAAGAACCAGAAATTGTCGAAGATATTCCGGAAGAAAGTGAGGAATAATGAAAATTTTATTTGCATCAGCAGAAGTAGCTCCTTTTTCAAAGGCTGGCGGTTTGGCAGATGTTGTAGGTAGTTTGCCTAAATATCTGGAAAATGATGCGGAAATAGCAATTTTTACTCCTTTACATGGTTTGATTGATAAAGAAAAATATCATATTGAAGAATTAGAAAATTCAGAAATGTGGCTTACTTTTGGAAATCAAGGGCATAAGTTTAAACTTTATATGTGTAAACTTCCTGATACTAATATCAATGTCTTTTTTATTCAAAATGATTGGTATTTTTCTTGTTTTAAAGAAGTCTATCCAAAATGGCTAGATACAAGATATGAACATGAAAGATATATTGCGTTTTCTTTAGCAGTTCTAGAATATGCAAAAGCCTTGAATTTTAAGGCTGATATTATCCACGCTAATGATTGGCATACTGCTATGATACCTGTTTATATTCATAGTAATTATCGTTATGATGATTTCTGGAAGGATGCCAAAACTGTATTTGAAATTCATAACCTAGCTTATCAAGGCGTTTGGTTTGAAGATGTGTTGGATTTTGCTAATATGCGTAAAGATATTGTTTATAATGAATACGGTGTAGAGCATTATGGTCGTGTAAATTGGATGAAAGGTGCTATTAACTATTCAGATAAAGTAATTGCCGTTTCTCCAAATTATTCACGTGAAATTTTAACAGGTGAATATGGGGAGGGAATGGACTATACTTTGCGTATGAACCAACACAAACTTGTCGGTATTGTAAATGGTATTGATTATTCAGTATTTAACCCTCAAACAGACAAAAACTTGAAGGCTAATTATACATACAGATCTTTGGTTAAAAAAGAAGATAATAAAAAAGCGGTGTGCGATTTTTTTGGCTTGGAGTATAGACCTGAAAGACCATTGATTTCGTTAATTTCAAGACTTGTACCTCAAAAAGGTATTGATTTAATCAGGCAAGTTGAAGATGCTATGAAAAATTCTGAAGCCGATTATGTATTTTTAGGTAGTGGCGATCCTGAATATGAAAATTTACTTATTTGGTTATCAAATAATACCCCAAATATTCGTTCTTATATTGGATACAAAGCTGATTTGGCTAACTTAATTTATGCAGGTAGTGATTTCTTTTTAATGCCATCAAGGTTTGAACCTTGTGGGTTAAGTCAATTGATTGCTATGCATTATGGCACTTTACCAATTGTCAGAGCTACAGGTGGATTGGAAGATACTGTTGTCGGATATCCTTTGAATGATTCTACTGGATTCAAATTCTGGGGATATGACGGTTGGGATATGATGCAGGCTATAAATTGTGCATTAAGCGTGTATAAAGAAAAACCAACTTTAGATGCTATGAGAAAGTCTGCAATGAAATCCGATTTTTCTTGGGATTTAAGTTCTAAAAAATATATGGATTTGTATATTAGTTTGCTTTAAAAATTATTGACTAATTTTGCCATGATATATTATAATTAAAATATGAAAAAACGTTGGTATGACTTAGATGTTACAGTAAGCAAAGCTGTTAGTATGCTTGAAAAAGCTGATGAAGTTATTCAGGTTCATTGTGCTGATTTTATTATTGATCGTTTGAAAGATATTGATTTCGATATTAATATGTCTTTAGATGACCAGTATAACTACATAATGCGTCGTTGGTATGACAAAAATGTAAAAGTTTCTCATGCAATGGAATACTTGAAAAATTCACCAATAGAAATCAGGAAACAATTAGCTTTGGAGATTATTGAATACTTAAAGTAGGTATTGTATGGCTGATGACATTAATAAAAAGATTATAAATCTATTTGATAAGCATAGTAAGGCGCTTCCTACCGAGGAAAAGATTAAATATTATGCAGGTTTTAATTATGTAAAAATTGATAAGGATACCAATGGTAAAAAATTTAATCCTGAACATTTGAGAGCATTTGCCGAAAAATGTCATTATATAGTTAGAGTTATGAGGGAGTTCGAGGGAGAAACATATTTGTACAATTATAATGTTCCAAATAATGACTTATTCAAGTTTATGAAATCATTTGATGAAAATACTCTAGATGGAACGATTATTGAAATAGAAAAATATTTCCCTGAAGATTTAGCATGAATTGTTTTTTTAGAAAATATCACGAGGCTTTATTCAATAGCACAAAACCATACCAATATGTTGGTGGAGAATTTTTATCACATAATAAAGATTTTGACAAAGCAAATGTTCGTTTTGCGTTTGCTTTTCCTGATAAATATGAAATTGGGATCAGTAATTTAGGTGTTCGAGTTCTTTATGAATTGATTAACAGGCATGAAGATTATATGTGTGACAGAGTGTATGCGCCTGAACCTGATTTTAAACCTGACTTGCTTTATGGACTTGAAAGCAAAAGACCTATTAAAGATTTTGATGCGTTGGGTTTTTCATTGCAGTATGAAATGTCTTATCCAACTGTTTTAAAAATGCTTGATATGGCGCAAATCCCTTATAGGAATTTAGACAGAACTGATGATGACCCTATTATTATGGCTGGAGGCCCTTGTGCTTATAACCCATTGCCTATGGCAGACTTTATAGATGTTTTCATGATGGGTGATGGAGAGGACGGAATAATAGAGGTTTGTGATATATTAGCTTCAACAAAAGGGTTACCACGACAAGAAAGAATAAAGGCTTTGGTAGAAAATCCAAATTCAGGTTGTTGGGCGCCGAGTATTGGCGGAAAAGTAAAAAAACGAATTGCTCAATTAGATTATGACAGAGCATTGAAGTCTTATCCTATACCGTTTTCGTCTTCAGTTCATGATAGAGCAGTTGTCGAAATCCGCAGAGGTTGTGGACGTATGTGTCGTTTTTGCCAACCTGGTCATGTTACATTGCCTATTAGAGAACGAAGTGCTGAGGATATTATAAATATTGCAAAAGAATTAGTTCATAACACAGGTTATGATGAATATTCCCTACTTTCTTTATCTTCTAATGACTACAGTAATATCAATGAGGTTATCAAAGAATTAGCAGTCGATTTTAATGATAAAAAGGTTTCAGTATCACTGCCAAGCCAACGTATTGATGGTTTTAATTTAGAATTGGCAAATCTTGTTCAAAGTGTAAGAAAATCAATTATGACTTTAGCTCCAGAGGCTGGAAGCCAAAGATTGCGTGATGTTATTAAGAAAAATATTACAGAAGAACAAATATTAGATGCAGTTTTAACGTTATATGAAAACGGCTGGTCAAGGGTTAAATTTTATTTTATTTGTGGTTTGCCAACAGAAACCATTGAAGATATGGATGAATTGGCACAATTGTTAGGTAAAATTAAATATCGTTGTAAGCAAATTAAACGAGAAAAGGGCTTAAAACACGGTATGGATATTACGTGTACTTTATCTATATTTGTTCCTAAACCGTTTACGCCATTTCAATGGTGTCCACAAATGAATTTAGATGAAGTTACTGCTCATATTCATTATTTGAAAGATAAAATTTCGCATCTAAAGGGTGTTAAAGTAAATTATCATGAAAAATTTGTTTCACAACTTGAGGCAGTTTTAACACGTGGAGATGAGTCTTTGTGTGCATATGTAGAAGCCTTGTATAAAAAAGGTTGTTATCTTGATGCTTGGGGAGAATATTTTGACAAGCGTGTATGGCAAGATACTGCAGTAGAGTGTGGATTAAATCTATCAGAATTGTCAGAGAAACAATATTCTTTAGAGGAAGTTTTACCTTGGGAATTTATAGACATAGGTGTTAATAAAGATTGGTTTATTAATGAATATAAACAAGCTCATTCAGTAACTTCTGATTCCCCACATATTATTCCAACTTGTGAAAAACAGTGTGTCAATTGTGGTGTCTGTCAAAATTTCAAAACTCATAAAGTTTTGGCAAAACCTTTTGTTGCTTCAGAAAAAGCTCAATTACTTGCGAAACAAGAAAAAATTGATCCTAGCTTGGCTCCTCAAGTTGTTAGAGAAACTTATAAATATCGTATTAAGTTGACAAAAACTGATATTTTAAAATATTTTTCTCATTTGGATTGGCAAAATACTTTCTTTAAGGCGTTGGCAAGAACTGATTTGAATGTTGCGTTTTCATTAGGATTTAATCCTTCTATGAAAGTGTCTATGGGAGTTGCATTGCCACTTTTTGCAGAAAGTATTACTGAATTTGTTGATATTGAATTATATGATGATATCTTAACAGAAGATCTCCAACTAAAGTTAGAAAAAGTTTTACCAGCGCAATCAAAAATTATAAGTATTGTAAAACTTGATAAAAAGGCTAAAGCAATTGATAATACTGTCTTTTGGGCTGAATATAAAGTCCAAATATCGGATCCAACTCTTTACGAGTTTGAAAAATTAGTGTATAATACAGACAAGGTTTTATCTTCTGATGAAATTTATATCGAGAAGAAAAACAAAAAAGGTTTAATGAAAAAAACAAACATAAAGCCATCAGTAAAATCATATAGATTTGAAGATGATTGTTTGTTCATAGTATTAAGAACAGGTCAAGGAACTTTTGATAATCCTGATGTGCAACAGATTCCAGCATTACGTGCTGATGTCCTAATGAATTTGATTGCAGAGGGTGTGCCGTTTAATATTACAAGAGTGAAGTTCTTTGACGAATGTTTAAAAGAATTATAGAAGGGTTTAAATTATGGCAAATTTTAGAAACAATCGTCACAGACAACAACAAAATGACGTAAAAGCTATTGAGAAAAAAATTGTAATTGCAGAGCGAGATAATATCGCTGCAGTTTTAGAAAACAAACGTGTAACTGACTTTTTTATTCATAGAGGAGATGTGTTATTAGGTGATGTATATTTAGCATCTGTTGATAATATTCTTCCAAGTATTGATGCTGCATTTGTAAATGTTGGTTATGATAAAATGGGTTTTTTACACGCTGAAGATGTTATGGGGAAAGGATCTTTAAAAGAAAAATTACGTCCAAAACAAAAACTTGTTGTTCAGGTTGTAAAAGAACCTACAGGACATAAAGGACCTCGTGTTACAACAGAAATTAGTTTGCCTGGTAGATTTTTGGTTTTAATGCCATACGAGCCTGGCGTTAGCGTAAGTAAAAAAATCGAAAACTCAAGAGAACGTGCTCGTTTAAAAGCAATAATGAATTTAATTAAACCAGTTGGTGTTGGTGTAATTATCAGAACAGAAGCTGAAGGACAAACTGAAGCTGATATACAAGAAGATTTAGAAATCCTGTTAGAAAAATGGAATAACATTATTACAGCTGCAGAAACTCAAGAAGCTCCAAATCTTATATACAGAGATCAAGATTTGTTGTATAGAGTTATTCGTGAGGCTTGTACAGATGATGTTAAAGAAATAGTTGTTGATACTGCATTTGCACTAAATAGAGTTCAAAATCTTTTGCAAAATTGGCATATGAATAAAAATATCCAGGTTAATTTATATAAAGGCACTGAGCCTCTATTGATTGCTGAAGATATCCACAAAGAAATTAAGGCGGCTTTGAATGTGAAAGTTAATATGCCATCAGGTGGTTATTTGTTTATCCAGCAAACTGAGGCTTTGACTGTAATTGACGTAAACAGTGGTAAGTTTACAAGTTCAGCAACTCAAGATGAAACAATTTTGAAAACAAATATCGAAGCAGTACATGAAATTGCTCGTCAGCTTCGTTTGAGAAATATTGGCGGTATGGTTATTATTGACTTTATCGATATGATTTCAAGAGCAGACAAATTGGCAATTCTTGAAGAGTTAGAAATAGCGCTAGAACCTGATAAAGCTAAACCTCAAGTTGGACAGCTTTCAGATTTAGGTTTGGTTGAATTGACACGTCACAGACAAGGTCAATCTCTTTCTGAAATATTTACAAGAAAATGTCCTCATTGCCAAGGTAGCGCATATTTTATGAACGAATTCAACTTTGCTACACCGACTGCAGAAGGTGAATATCGTGCAAAACAAGCGAAAACTAAATTGCCTGTATCAAATAATAATTTCAAAAAGAATAAAAATAATAATAAATCACAAGAAAATTCTCAAGAACAGGTTCTTGAACAAGCACCAGTTGCAGTTGAGGTTCAGGTTGAAAACCCTGCTCAAGTTGCACAGCAAAATGAAAATCAAAAACGTGATAACAAACGTAAAAACAATCGTCGTAACAAATTCAACAAAAACAGAGAAAATAGAGAAGTAGTTGATAATGAAATTCAAACTTCTGAAACTGTTATAAAACCTAATGAGGAGATAAAACCAGTTATTGAAAATATTCAAAAAGAAGAAAAGACTCCAGACGTGACTACTCCAGTAGAAGAGGTCAAGGAAGAAAAGCCAAAACGTAAGCGTGCAACTACTTCTAAGTCTAAAAAAACTAATGATGCTAAAAAAGTAACTAAGGTAGAAAAGGTTGTTGAGTCAAAAGAAGAAGTTAAAGAAAAACCAGCAACTAGAAAGCCAAGGACTAGAAAAGCTAAAAAAGATGAGGTTAAAGTTGAAGAATAGTTTTGTTAAAAAAATATTTATGAGCATGGCAGTGGTAATTTTGTTTACCACTATGCCATGCTTTTCTGCGGATAGCCCAGAAGTTAAGGCAACTGCCATTAAATTCATAATGGCAATGGGTGGTGTAGTCATTTCTACGTTTGTTATTTTTTTAGGTTTAACTATTTATAACAAATTGTTTGTTGAGCGTAAAAATATAAAATTTAATCAGGATGATTCTTTAACTACGCCTAATACAGTTGAGGATGCGGTTATTTTCTTCGTTAAGAAAAACAAATTGAGGTAGAAATGTCAAAACGAGCTGGTGGGCTTATAGAATTAATGTTAGCTTTTTTGATTTTAAGTGTTGTTGTTGCTTTTGCAATGCAAACGGCCATTGTGCAGTTGAAGTCAACAAAAACGGATTCCTCTCAAAAAGAAGTTGGAGCTGGTGTTCAAATCCAGGATATTGAGGGGGTTGTTAATAGGATTGAAGCTGCGAAAAAAATTAAACAAAGAGAAGAACAAAAAGCTATTGATAATTGGCTTCAATAAGTTCAATTTTTTCTTTCATAAGTTTGTTATAAGGTACGGAAATGTTGTATTTTTCACCTAATTTAATCATTGTTCCCGCAAATATTTCAACTTCAGTTTTTCTTTTTGCTAGAACGTCTTGCAGCATTGACGTCATTCCGTCAGAATTCATGTTTTTCAACGCCATTTGAGCTTTAGGTATCATTGTTTCTACATTTTTAATGCCTTTAGCTTTAGCAATGGCTTGTACTTCTTGCATTAGTCCATAATTATATTCCATAAATTTGTTGTTATTAAACATTTCTCCAAATTTCAGATTGAGAACGGCAGTTGGCTGATTTGTGCTTACATTAAGCATGTATTTAAGCCAAAGAGCGTACTCCATATCTTCTGGAACTTCGTAATATATTCCGACTTTATCAAAAAATTCTTTTACTAAATTTTGTTTGTGGCTATTTTCGGAATTTTTAGCTCCGAATACAATTTTCCCTCTACCATCTTGAGTAATTGAGCGGCCATTTCTGACGGCACTAGGGCACATAAAATATGAAAGTAATAGTTTGTCCCAGCCATATACTTCTGCAATGATTTCTTCAGATATTACGCCGTTCAAAAGCGATAAAATTATCGTGTCGTCTTTTACAAAATTTTCTAGGTTTTTTATTGCATCATTTAAACCGTCGAATTTTGTCGCAATTATAATTAGGTCAGCTTTAAAATCATTTGCATCAGGTAATATATAGTTAAAATTAAGCGGTTTCCCATTCATAATAATAGGATTTTGGGTGTATCTTTCAAGCCTTTGTTTATCAACTAAGACCCTTAAATCCGCACAATGGCAATTTTCAATTTTTTCCGCATAAATGCTTCCTACTGCACCTAAACCGCATATAATTACATTTTTAATTTCTTTCATAGCTTATTTATTGTAGCACAAATAATGTTAACATTTGTACATAAATTTAAAAAAAATAGCAATTGTTTTGAGAAAAATAACTTTATACAACTATAGTAGTGTAGTTTATTTAGTGTGAAAAATGGGATTTGAAATTAAAAAGCCACTTGGTGTAGGTGGAGTTAGTTCAAATATAAATATATCTAATCGTGTAGCGTTTGGTAATCTTTATGCTACAGATTCATTCCAAACAACTTCTGTTAATCGCTATCTTACTGAAGATGCTATTAAACGTGCTATTGCTTCAAATCCAAATATAAAAACTATACTAAAAGAAGAGGGTATTCCTGCTAAATTAAACTTTGCCGAATTACAAAAGTTAAATGAAACTCACGCAAAAGCTACACAAGATATTGCGGCTGGTATTATTGCAAATTTGCCGAAAGGATTAAAAGAAAGAGTAAACGTAAAATCTGTTAAAGATGCGGCGTTGTTGCATGATGTTGGAAAAGTTTTAATACCTACTGAGATTTTAAATAAACCAGGAAAACTTGATGAAAAAGAACAAAAAATTATGCACAGACATTCTGAATTAGGTTATGAAATTTTGAAAAATACTGATATAGACACTAGAACTTTGTATTTGGTCAAATATCATCATCAAAACATGAGTCATTCCGGTTATCCTGCAGTTAAGTCGGATTTCTTTGCTGATGTTAATTTACAAATTTTATCAGCTTCAGATAAATATTCAGCCTTAACAGAGGAAAGACCATACAAAACTGCTATGGATCCAGATTCAGCGCTTGCAATTATTTATAAGGACGTAAAAGATGGTAATTTGCATCCGTTTGTATTCAAGGCATTATATGATTTTGTTAAGCCAGCAGTTAAAGAACCAGCTAAAACCCTAGCATAGAAAAAAGAGGGGATTTCCCCTCAGATTTCTAATATGGATAATCTTCTTTGAATTCCCATCCGTCTAGTTTTAATAGTTGTGTGCATCTTGTTCCATTGCCGACATTTTCATTACAATTGTTAGTGCTACTTTCATCTAAAATCAAATCTCGGTCTGATAGATGATGTCCCATTAAATAATGACCCGAAGCAACATTTAAAACGCCTAATTCAAAAATATCTTTTCCTACTATGTTTGGTGAAGTTTTTCCATTTGTGTCTAACAATACATTGATGTTTCCTGACGTGCCTGCAACTCCCATTTTTTGTCCAGTTTTGAACATTAAGTAAGAACCGTTTAAAAGTTGCACTTGATACACTGCAACCCAATCAGCATTACTTGAACTATTTAGGTAATGCCATTCATAATCTTTAGAGCATAAGCCATCACATGCTGAAGCACCTCTATAATATGGCACAATATATGTGTCAGCAAATCTTTTTATTTCATCTAATTCATAATTGTTTGGAAAAATCCAAGTAGTAATATCACCATTATCAATTTTTGACAATTGTAATAAATTAATGAATTCAGCATAAGATTTTTTTAGTTTTGTAGCTTTTGCTTTTTTCTCAAAATTTGTAATCAACGTCGGAATTGTCATTGCAGCAACAACGCCGATAATTGCTAGGGTGATTAGGACTTCTGCCAAAGTAAAAGCGGATTTTGGGGAAGTGATCAAGTGACTAGGTGACCAAGTGATCAAGTTCTTTACAGTGTTTTTCATAACTTTTTTCCTTTCATTTTTTTATATGTACTACTATTTTTTAAATTACTGTTCTGTACTCCCCTCCCTCGCTAGGGAGGGGCTGGGGGTGGGTGGTTATTTTGTTGTGACCAAGATATCAGTGATCAAGTGATCAAGAAGTTAATCTATTGTCCACCCACCCTAACCCTCCCTGCTAGGGAGGGAATATTTAGAATTGGGAGGACTTAAATTCTTTGCATAACAAAACAAGGTTGTACAAGATCTGATTCTTGTTAACAACCTTTCAAATTTTATATCTATAGATCCTGAAATAAATTCAGGATGACGGTACAAATTTGCGCAAGCCGCCAAAACCCAGACTAGGAGAGCGTTTCTACCCCCCCCCCTAAGGTCTTAAAGCCTGTCATAGCTTCACTTTTTAACATACTACGATCTCCTATTCTGTTGGATCTTCCAACCTTAATGTACTT
>SUTY01000094.1 GCA_015152455.1 Cyanobacteria bacterium SIG32 | reverse complement strand
TAAGGTTGGAAGATCCAACAGAATAGGAGAACGTAATATGTTAAAAAGTGAAGCTATGACTGGCTTTAAGATCTTAGGGGGGGGGGTAGAAACGCTCTCCTAGTCTGTATTTCGGGCATATTCGTCATTGAATGGTTGAATAGTTTAAAGGTTGAAAGGTTGTTAACAAGAATTAGATCTTGTACAACCTTGTTTTGTTATGTGAAAAACAAATTTCAAGGAAAAAGTCCTCCCTTGCTAGGGAGGATTTAGGTGGGTGTTTATTAATAATAAAAGCTCACCCACCCCCAGCCCCTCCCTAGCGAGGGAGGGGAGTACAGAACAGTAATTAAAAAAATAGTAGTACATATAAAAAAAATGAAAGGAAAAAAGTTATGAAAAACCCAGTAAAAAACTTGATCACTTGGTCACATGGTCACTTGATCACTTCCCCAAAATCTGCCTTTACTTTGGCTGAGGTGTTAATCACCCTAGCAATTATCGGCGTCGTTGCAGCAATGACTATCCCAACACTTGTTGCTAATTATCAAGAAAAATCTTGGGACACATCTGCTACAATATTTGATAGAAAACTTACTGAAGCTCTAAAGGTTATGAATACTCAATCTAGCTTAGCAGGGCTTGGGACAACCGAAAACTTCGTTGAAGAACTTTCAAAACATTTAAAAATAACTAAAACTTGTGATAATAGACATTTAACTGATTGTTTTAGTGAAGAAATTATATGGGGTGGCGAAGTTGTTAATATCAATGATTTAAGTCAAGCAAAACATTTTGGACAAAATGAATGGGACACAAATCTTGTAGGTGTACAAATAGCAAATGGTACAACTGCATTAATTGCATACAATCCTACAGAATCTTGTAAACAAGACCCTTATTCAAATCAAGTAACAGGTGGTAACTGCCTTGCAATTGTTTATGATACATCAGGTTACAAATCTCCAAATACAGGAGCAAAAGATATTCGAGCAAACGGTAATGTGAGATATTTGGATGGTGCTGATTGCTTAGCAAGAATTGCAGGTATTTGTATTTCAAGTATTGTTCCTGCAGGTTCTACTTATATGACATATGAGGAATGTGCAGGAGAGAATGCAACAGCTCCTTTTGACAATACACCTGCAGGTGAATATGCTAGGAGCTTTGGTATTGAAAATTGTAGTTGGGAACAAGATTATTGGGCTGGTGCTGTAAGAGCTTGCGGTCATAGAAACAAAATGATTGATTTTGCTGGTTTAGCAGCAATAGCCAATGAAGTATATGGAACAAGCGGAATAGGTAATGAAGATTATTTTTCTTGTTCAAATGGTAATTGCAGAAAAGATTCCGTACTTTCTTCAATAGGAATTCCTGTAACATCAGGTTCAAGTGTTGCTATTTGGGCAAAAAGTTTTCAAGATGATGCGCAAGGCGCTCATGCTCGTTGGTTTGGTACAAACTCAACAGGTACAGATTACGGTAATGGAGATGGTTACCGTGCCAGTGACTACACATATGCAATCTGTGTTGCTGAATAAAATAAGTTACAACAATTCCAAATTATTAAAGGATGGTATAATACCATCCTTTTTACATATTTATAAAATATCCAAAGGATCAACATCAATTATGAGTTTTATATCTTTTGGCATTGTGATTTTATTCAAAAAACTTGTGATAAACATATGACCTTTTTCTGCCATTTTGTTTTTTATCAATATTTGAAAACGATATTGCCCATTTATTCTTTCAATAACACAATTTGTTGGACCTAAAACTTCCAAACGCTCTGAAATACCATATTTTTCAATCATTGTACAAAGCCTTAAAGCGATTTCTTGAGCAGATTTTTCAGCTCTGAAATTATTTTCACCGGACAACACAAGTCTAATTATTTGGCTAAACGGCGGATAATCAAATTCTTCACGAGCAATAATTTCTTTATCGTAAAAGTCACTGTAATTTTGAGATTTAGCACTTTCTAAAGCATAATATTCAGGGTTATAAGTTTGGAAAAATACACGCCCTGCAAAATCTCCACGACCTGCACGTCCTGCAACCTGAGTTAAAAGTTGAAAACCTCTTTCTGATGCTCTGAAATCAGGTAAGTTAAAACTTGCATCAGCAGAAATTACTCCAACAAGAGTGACGTTAGGATTATCCAGACCTTTTGCAATCATCTGAGTTCCGACTAAAATATCAATATCACCCTTTTGAAAACGTTCTAAAAGTCTTATGTGTTCACCTTTTCTGACCAAAATATCACTGTCAATCCTTTCAGTATTTTTCTCTGGATAAAGTTCTTTTATGTATTGTTCAATTTTTTGTGTACCTGTCCCACTATTTTTCAAAGCATCAGAGCCACATTCAGGACAAAAATCAGGGAATTCTTGTACGTGATTACAATAATGACATTTTAGTTTTTGATCCTTTGCATGCCAAATCATAGGAATAGCACAGTTTGGACATTCTACAACATGACCACATGCCTGACATTGGGTGAATGTTGAAAATCCTCTGCGATTAATCAATAAAATTGCTTGCTGACCTTTTTCCAATGTTTCATTTATTGCAGTTTGCAAAGGTTTAGAAATAACATTACGATAAGCTGCACGACCGTGTTCTTGCATGTTTATAACCGTTACTGGCGGAACTTTCGCATCATTAAATCTTTTTTTGAGTTCAAACAAATTATTTGTATTTTTTGCCCTGTAATAAACAGAAATATCAGGTGTTGCAGAACCTAAAATCAACGAGCAATTATGCAATTCGGCAAGTTTTTGAGCCACAATTTTTGCATCATAACGAGGCGCAGGACTTGTTTGTTTATACGCGCTTTCGTGTTCTTCATCAATAATTATCAAACCTATATTTTGAAGTGGTGCAAAAACGGCAGAGCGAGCACCTGCTAAAATTTTAATTTCGTTTTTGTAGAGTTTTTGCCAAACATCATATCTTTCACCATCTGAAATGCTACTGTGCCAAATGGCAACGTCTTCAGTACCAAATTTTTTCGCCAAACGCTTTGTAAGTTGTGACGCAAGAGCAATTTCAGGCGCTAAAAATAAAACATTTTTGCCTGATTTTATTGTGTTATCTATAAGTTTAAAATAAACTTCTGTTTTTCCACTTGCAGTAACACCATGCAAAAGAATTGTTTTAGAAGTTTGGTTAATTAATTGACTTATTCCCTCGTAAACTTTTTGTTGATCGCCTGATAATTCAAATAATGGTTCTTTTTCTGTAATTCTTAAAATATCTAAAGGATTTCTATAGAGTTCTTCTGCAACTAATTTTACACAACCCAATTCTTCAAGTTTTTTGATAGTTGTACGTGTTGTTTTGGCTTGTTTTTCAAATGCAATTAACGGCATTTTGCCACATTCTTTTAATAATTCTAAAACTTGCAGTTGTCTTTTTGTTGCACCATCAAACGTAATAAATTCTATTGATTGTTCTGTTTTTGTAGCTTTTTCAATCAATTTTAAAGGAATTGCGGCATTTAATACAGTCACTAAATCACAACAGTAATAATTTGCAACCCATTCCAAAAGTTTTAGATAATCAATTGAAAAAAGAGGCGTTTCATCAAGAATTTTATTAATCTTTTTTACCTTAAAATCACCTGGTAAATAATCTGAAAACCCCACACAAAACGCATTTATCAGCCCTTGTCTTCCAAAAGGTACCAAAATAGCCTGACCAATTTGAAGTTTATCCTTCATTTCGTCAGGAATCAGATAACTGAAAGTTTTTACTCCCAGCCCTTTAATATTTACAAGAGCAAGAGCATATTTCATTATTCTTCTGCCATAAATTCTTTACGAGCTTCTTGAATAGCTTCTTCCAAAACATCAAGTTGCTCAGGTGCAAAAGTAACACCTTTTTTAGTTGGAAGCCAAGTTTGACCACCATCAGTTGTATAATGGATTCTTAAATTGAAATAGCTTCTTCCTTTGTATTCACTAACAGA
>SUTY01000093.1 GCA_015152455.1 Cyanobacteria bacterium SIG32 | reverse complement strand
ATTTGTTATTGACACAAAATACAATTTGTTATATATTCAAATACATCAACGCCGCAGTAGCTCAGTTGGTAGAGCGCCGGACTGAAAATCCGTATGTCGTTGGTTCGATTCCAACCTGTGGCACGAAAGACTTCTGATTATTCAGAAGTCTTTTTTTTTCTCTTTTTTACATATTTTTTAATAAATCAGATGTTTTTTTATATAAAATAAATTTTTTTATAGACATTTTTCCAATCAGATATACAATAAATATAGACAAATATATTCTAGAGGTTTTTTAATATGGCAGATTTTGAAAAAAAAGAAAGAATTCCTTTTGCAAAACGATTGAGTACTAAATATGGTTTTCTTGTTTTAGTTACTACGTTTTTGTTGTTTTTCATCATGATTGTTTTCATTTCTAGTGTAATTACAAAGCAAATTGAAAATATTTCTTACAATTTCGCAGAAGGAATTACAGATGGTCGAGCTGGTGAAATAGAGAACTGGATAAACATTTACAAAAGTGATTTGAGAGTTTATTCAGATGCAGAAATAAATAAAATGGGTGATGACAATGAAGTTATTACTTGGCTTCAAGAAAACACTCAATTAAGAAACAAAGATTATGATTACATGTTCTTTTGTGATTTGGAAGGTACGTCTTTTCGAGATACTGGACTCGTGGGTTCTAAAGGTGCGTTAACAGAACGTGATTATTATAAAGCCATGGTTCTGGATAGAAAGAACGAATTTGTAGGAGAAATGGTTCTTTCAAAAACTTCAGGACAATATGTTGTTCCGATCGCAAGACCGGCTGTTGATGAAGAAGATGACATTTTTGGTTTTTATGTTGGAATGTTAGGATTTAAACAACTTTCAGATAAATTAAAAACATTCAAAGTTGGAGAAACTGGATATTTCTTCCTTGTTGATGCTCAAGGTCGTTTTATTGCACATCCAGATGATGATCAATTCCTAAAACAAGCAAATGAAATTGCTGGAGTATCAGAGTTATTAGAAAACAGGTCTATTCATAATATAACATCAAATATCGATGGTTCAGAACACCATATTTTCTCAACACTTATTCCAACAACTGGCTGGACATTGTTCTTATCTATTGAAGAAGAAGAACTTCATCAATCTATTAAATATGTAGAAAAAATTACAACTGTATTTAGTTTCTTATTTGCTATTATAATTGTAATAATTGTTTTAATTTCTTATCTTGGAATCTTTAAACGAATTTCAAAAGTTACAGATTTAGTAGATACACTTTCTACAGGAGATGCTGATTTAACAACACAACTTGTTGTAAAAAGACGTGATGAAATTTCTTTATTAATTGAATCTGTAAATAGATTTATTGCAAAATTCCGATCAATAATGACAACAGTAAAACAATCCGAAGAAGAATTGGAAGGTGCAGGTTCAACACTTTCTTCAGAAATTTCATCAACAACATCAACAATAGAACAAATGTCAAACAGTATTAGCATTGTAAATAATCAAGTCCAACAACAAACAGAAAATGTTGAAAGTTCAGCTTCTGCAATCGCTGAAATCACAAGAAATATTGATTCTCTTGAAAATATGATCCAAGGACAAGCAGCCTCTGTTGTGCAAGCTTCTGCTGCTGTTGAAGAAATGATTGGTAATATCAACTCTGTTGACAGATCTGTTGTAAAAATGTCATCTGAATTTAATTCGCTAGAAACAGACACAAAAAACGGAATCGAAATGAATTCCACTGTAAATTCATTAATTCAACGAATAGCAGACCAATCATCATCTATGGTTGATGCAAACTCAATAATTCAAAACATTGCAGAACAAACAAATCTTCTAGCGATGAATGCCGCAATTGAAGCTGCTCATGCCGGAGATGCAGGAAAAGGATTCTCTGTAGTTGCAGATGAAATTCGCAAATTAGCTGAAACATCTGCAGAACAATCTAACAAAATTGGAATAGAATTAAATAATATCCAAGCTGGAATTAAGCAAGTTGTTGACGCTTCTCTTGAATCTGAAAAATCATTCCAAGCTGTATCAACAAAAATTATTTTTACAGGTGAATTAGTTTCTCAAATCAAAGGCGCAATGGAAGAACAACAGTCAGGCTCGCAACAAATTATGGAAGCATTACAAGCAATGAACAATAGTACTTCAGAAGTTCGTGGTGCAGCTGAAGAAATGACACATGGAGGAGAAGCAATTATGAAAGATGTTCATGAGCTTCAAGAATCCATGTCCAATATTCAAACTGCAATTTCTGAAATCAACAGTGGAACATCTTATGTAAAAGATACTACAAAAAAATTAAATGATGTTTCTTCTATGCTTACAGAAAGTATTACAAAAATAGGCAACGATGTAAACAAATTCAAAGTATAAAAAATTATTCTTTTTTTCAAAATTGAGGTCAAATTCATTACAAAAAAATATTAATTTGTTTTGAATTTGACCTTTTTTGTTTCAAATTAATTGAAAAATCAATCTTGAATAAATAATTCTTGCTCAAATCAAAATCCCCCCTTATAATCTTTATTATATGAATCTACTAATAATTTCGGACACACAGGAAAATTTTCTTTTTACAGAAAAAAACAACAAACAAATTAATGCTCTTTTTGTAAATCTATCTTCTAAAGATTTTTATAAACAAATTCAAAATAATTCAAACATTCCTTTATGTATTATATATATAAACGATGAAAATAAATTAGATCGCGAAAATCTACAAAAAATTTTTTCTGCTGTTGGTTTTTTACAAGCAAAAAGTATTCAAGTTATATCAAACATTGATTATCTAAGTTGCAATTTTTCTAATTCAAAAATAAAAATCATTGCTTCTATTGATGAGCTAAATAAATATCTAAAACGAAATCAAAATAAATTTCTTCAAGCTGATGAAAAATTACAAGCCCAAAAAGAACTTCTTGATAAAGGACTTCCTGTTTGTCCAAGTTGTTTTGCAATGTGCATAGAAGAAGATAATCAATCTGATTTTGAGAGATTTATTAAAGCTGGTATTAATATCAATTCTGCTAATCCTAAAGGGACTCCAATGCTTAACATTGCGACTAGAAATAATCGTACAAAAATGATTATTAAATTGTTAGATTTGGGTGCTGATATAAATGCAATTTCTAAAGACAGAGGATACACAGCGCTCATGGACGCAATTCTACGCGGAAATGAAAAAAATGTATCTATATTTATTGAACACGGTGCAGATGTAAACACAATCAACAAAGATGGTCAAACAAATCTAATTCTTGCAGTTGGCGAAAACAAACCTCACATTTGTTCTTTACTTGTAAAAAAAGGAGCAAATCCAGATATAAAAGATTCTATGGGAATGTCTGCTTACGAATATGCTGTTCTTTTCAAAAATCAAGAAATAATTGATATTTTGCAACCTTTTCACAAAGAATAATTTCTTTATAAAAAATCATATTTAAACAAAAAAAAGGATTTTCGAGGGCAAATCGAAAATCCTTTTTTTATAGGAATTATTACAACACCTATAATAAGCGGTCAAACTTTTTACAAAGTGTAACTTGACCACTTTTATAATAAATAGGATAGTTGATGGATTCTACCCTATTTCATTATCCTATTAGCGTTTCAAACTTAAAACAGTTTCAAGCAAAGTATCTGCAGTTTGAATTGTTTTAGCGTTTGATTGGAAACCACGTTGTGTAACAATCATATCTGTCATTTGTTCAGACAAATCAACGTTTGACATTTCCAAAGCACCAGCCATTAAGGTTCCTTTCCCAGCAACACCTGATTCACCAATTCTAGCCATTCCTGAGTTGTTTGATTCAACATATGTGTTGTCACCGGCTTTTTCAAGACCTCTATCGTTGGCAAAAGTTGCAAGCGCGATTTGACCAATTGTTCTGCTTGTTCCGTTTGAATATACACCTGTAATTGTTCCGCTTGCATCAATTTTAAAGTTGTCCAAATATCCTAATGTGTAACCATCTTGATAGAATGCTTTTGTTGTTGATTTTGAAGCAGATTGTGTAA
>SUTY01000092.1 GCA_015152455.1 Cyanobacteria bacterium SIG32 | reverse complement strand
GTTGGGGTGAGGGGGCTTCCCTCTTTGCCACGGTGGATAGATCCTGAATCAAGTTCAGGATGACGTGACTGTATTGACACACTGTCACGACTTTGCGATTGCGACGCTTCGCTCGCAATGACATAACTCTTCTGAGCTACTTCAAGCCCTAAGGAGTAGGTTGCCCCCCCCCAGCTACTTTTTTAAATTTTCTCATCTTACCTTTCTCCTTTTTCTTTTACTACTTGTAAATACTTAGTGCCTTAGTCACTTATTCACTTCTGCACTTCCTTACTCTACCACATTTTTCATAAATTGGCAACATGACAAATATTACAATTGTAAACATTTTGATAAAACTAGCAATTTCATCCCCAAAAAATACTTTATATATTTGTGTAAAGTGATTTAGGTGTGTAATTTTATGTCAAATGTGGTTTCATCATTAATATTTGCGCATAGAAATATCGATAAAACTCAAAATGGTGATATCGGTAGAGCACCTGTTGCTGCAGCACAGTGTATAAATGTATTAAATGCAGTTTCAAAATATAACAAAGCTATTGCACACGGAACAGATGCAGCTGTAAGTGTATTTAAAGACATGGCAAAAACAAGTAAAACGGCAGATTATGCAATAAAAGGTATATCTTGGGCTACAAAAAACGTAAACCCAATGATAGCAGCTTCAGGTGTTTTAAAAGTTGCGATGTCTGATGACAAAGTTTCAACAGGAATTACTGAAATTTCTGCATTATCAACTATGTTTGCAGGGGAAAAACTTGCAAACAAAGGACTTGAAGCTTTAGGAAAAATCAACTGGAAAAATCCAAAAATCGCAAAATTATTTAATAAAAATACAAGAATAGGTGCATTACTTCACGGTATATTATTTGTAAGTGCTTCAATCGCTTCATATGCTACAGGTGAATACATGGGGAAAAACTTAGCAGAAGAAGTCAAAAACGAATTTAGGTTCAAAAACGATAAAATCGACCAAATGGCTTAAGCAATAAGGATTGAGCTGTGATATAATAATTTTATGAAAAAGATTATTATAGTTCTTGCCGTGTTTATGATGAATTTATTTAATCCGTCTTTTGCAATAAAAGTTGGCTTACAAACCAATGTGAGCAAAATTGGCGTAGGAGCGAGTGTTGAAGCTGTAATAATTGACGCAAACACAAACAAAAGCGTTTGCACAATCGATGCCATGAAAGGTTACGAAGTTCGACCTTACAAAAACAAAATCGCAATTAAATACGACGGCAAATATTACAAGATAGATAGTGATAATGTTGTATTAAGAACTGTAAATGAGGGGTTTGTAAGCGTAAAAAGCAAATGGTATCGTGGAATTTTAATGATACAAAACAAAAACGGGAAATTAACTGTTATAAATAATGTTGATATCGAAGACTATATAAAAGGAGTTTTACCGTCAGAAATGCCATCGGGCTGGGAGTCCGAGGCTCTAAAAGCACAAGCAATTGCGGCAAGAAGTTATGCTTTGGCAAACTTGGGTAAACGTGCAAGTTTAGGGTATGACTTAAATGACACCCCCGAAGATCAAGCCTATGGCGGAGCATCATCAGAAACTCACAAGACAAATCAGTTAGTAGAAGATACAAAAGGACTTGTTTTAATCTACGATTTAAAAATTATACCGGCGTATTATTCAGCATCAGCAGGTGGACAAACAATTAATGCCTCATCAGCATGGGGAAATGATCTGCCATTTATTAGATCGGTCCCATCATACGACAGTAACGTCAAAAAAAATGGGCATGGTGTTGGCATGTCACAGCATGGAGCAAATAATTTAGCAAAACAAGGTTACAATGCTTATCAAATTTTACAATATTTTTACAAAAATGTTAAGTTTGCACGCATAAATCCGGAATATTATAACTAACTTTTAAAACCCCGAAACACGTATATAGCAACGTTTTCAAGCGTATATAATGGCGTATATCCCGTGTATGTTTGAAAAAATTTTACAAAAGTACTTGCCAAAATCTGAAAAAGTGCTATAATAAAACTTGTCGAATACAAATGCATGCACAGAGTAGTGGTTTCTGGGTAGGCAAATAAGGAAGAAGGAGGTTCGTAATGAACAAAGAAGAATTAGTAAAAGAAGTGTCAAAAAAGGCAAAAGTTTCTCAAAAAGCATCTGCTGACGTTATCGCAGCAACTTTAGAAACTATCCAAAAAACAGTTGCTAAAGGCAAAAAAGTAACTTTAGTAGGTTTTGGTACATTTGAACCACGCAAAAGAGCTGCTAGAACTGGTAGAAACCCACAAACTGGCGCAGTTTTGAAAATCGCTGCTAAAACAGTTCCTGCATTCTCAGCTGGTAAAAAATTCAAAGAACTTGTAAAATAGTTTTTGAATAACAGGCTTAAACAGGGGTAACAAAAGTTACCCCTGTTTTTGTATGTTGCCAATAATCTATCCACAAAAAATATTTTAATGTATAATAATTGTATTAAGGAGGTCGTCATGACAGAAAATACAACTATGAAGCTTGGCATTTCGACAACATTCGCAGGTATGGATTTTGACAAATATTCTTCAAAAGTATCTGAATTTGTTAGTGAATTTTCTTCACGTGCCAACAAAAAAGGACAATTTTTAAACTGGGTAAACTTACCTCAAGAACAACTTAAAAGAGTTGACGAAATTTATTCATTGGCAGAAAACCTAAAAAGCCAAACCGGTGCTGAAAAATTAAGCGTACTTGGCATTGGTGGCTCAAAACACACCGTTGAGCACATGTTAAGTATTAACGGCTTAAACGTTAACCAAGATAGAATTTTATTCTACTCCGATGTTGATTCTGCAAGTTTAGAAAGATATTTATACAGATTAGGTGACGTTACAAAATCAAACTACATGATTGCATCAAAATCTGGTTCTACATTTGAAACTAAAGATGGATTTTTAAGAATTCAAAAAATGCTTGAAAATGAATATCAAGCTAAAGGTTATTCAAACTATGAAGAACTTGCAAGCAAACACTTTATCGCAGTTACTGATGGTAACGCAGAAAAGAGCGAACTTCGTAGAACTTCTATTGAAAAAAGCTGGTTAGGCGATTTATTCATTCACGATGACGTTGGTGGAAGATTCTCAGCATTTGACGATCACGCATTATTCACACTTGCATACGCTGGTATGAAAAAATCTGATATGATCGCAATGCTTGAAGCCGCTCAAGAAGTTTCAACACTTTCACTATCAAGCAATTTGAACATGAACGATGCCTTAAAACAAGGTATTTTCTGGGCTCACGCTACATTGAATAATGTTTCTACATCAGTTCATCAATACATGGGGTCAATTTTTGAAAACACTGTTTACTGGCACGCTCAAATGCAAAACGAATCTGTTAAAAACACGCTAAAACAAGTTGCAAAAGTTCCTGATGCGATGCACCACAGCGCTGAAGCTCACTTTAACCCTGCAAATAAATTTGCATTCGCTTTAACAACTCCAAAAGACAGCGGCGTATGCAGCGAAAACGCAGAAGCTTATATTGGCGCATTGAATATGTCTTATGAAAGTATGGGTGCATTCTTCAATGAATCAGTTGAAGCTAGAGGAATGGGTTTAACTCCTGAAGCGGCTGGTGCAATGACTCAATTAAGAGCATTCGCAACAGTTTATCAAGAAATTGTTGAAAAAATTATGACAGGAACATCTTTCCCTGAAGTTCTTGATAGCGTACTTCAACCACACGTTGAATACTACAAAAAGAACCTAAAAGGTGGAGTTGTAGTTCCAGGAAGAATTTCAAAATAATTTCAAAGCGGGGTTTCAACCCCGCTTTTTTAATCTTCAATAAACACGTGATTACCATTGATTGTAACCCAACGACCTTTATTTGAAGATGTTGTTTTTTTCTTTCGTTTTTCTTCTAACTCGCGATTTGTTGGAATTCCTTTTTCTTTTAATTGCTGCATTATTGCTTTTTCATTCTTCAAAAACTCATCCGTTGTCATCTTTTTAATCTGTTCGCGTGTAAAGATTTGTTCCGATTGCACATCTGTAG
>SUTY01000012.1 GCA_015152455.1 Cyanobacteria bacterium SIG32 | reverse complement strand
TATCGTTAGCACATATTTTAGTTGTTTTGAAGTGCTTACTTAATTCTTCCACAAAACTCTCAGTAGTTTGGTAACCAGCCAAAGTTCCTTGAACGTTCATAACTTTTAATGCTTCAGTTAGTTTTCTTTCAAAAACAGTAGCTGCAGTACCCCAAGATTTTTCTTGGTAATTTGCAACAAGAGTTGGTATTGTCATTGCAGCAACCACGCCAATAATTGCTAAGGTGATTAGGACTTCAGCTAAAGTAAATGCGGATTTTTGTGAAGTGATCAAGTGACTAGGTGACCAAGTGATCAAGTTTTTTACTGGGTTTTTCATAACTTTTTTCCTTTCATTTTTTTATATATACTACTATTTTTTTATTACTGAGCTGTACTCCCCTCCCTCGCTAGGGAGGGGCTTGGGGTGGGTGAGCTTTTATTATCGTCGTGTCATTATGAACCTTATTCAAGCGTCATTCTGAACAACAACCGTGCTGTCATGCTGAACTTGTTTCAGCATCTATTTTTTAATAATAACCACCCACCTAAATCCTCCCTAGCAAGGGAGGACTTAAATTTTCTATATAACAAAACAAGGTTGTACAAGATCTAATTCTTGTTAACAACCTTTCAAATTTTATATTAATAGATCCTGAAATAAATTCAGGATGACGGTACGATTTTGAACAAATCGCCGAAAGCCTTACTAGGAGAGCGTTTCTACCCCCCCCCCTAAGGTCTTAAAGCTAGTCATAGCTTCATTTTTTAACATAATACGATCTCCTATTCTGTTGGATTTTCCAACCTTAAAATATATTACTTGATCACTTGGTCACTAAAACCTTGATCACTTCACCAATATACCATTTTTTTTATAGTTTTTAACGAAATTTACAAAAGTTTATTTATATTTCTTAAATAAACTTTTTACAGTTCAAATAGTTTGTGAAGTCTATCTCTAATATCTGCTTCATCAAGATCGTTTGTTATTTTGTTTAGGTCAATTGCCATTTGATAGTAATTTGCAGCATCATTAGTAAATTCCATTTTTTCAGATGCTCTTGCAGCATTGAAATATGCTAATGTGTAGCTAGGGTTAAGTTCAATTGCTTCTTCAAAATATTCTAATGCTTGTTCTGCATCCATTAAACCGTCTAAATACAATATGCCTAAATTATTATGTGCATATTCGTTTTCAGGATTTAATTCAACTGCTTTGTGATATGCAACTAGCGCTTCTTCTAGAAAATCTTTTTCCCAAAGAGCGATACCTGCTTTTGAGTACCCTCTGAAGTCGTTTGGGTTAAGTGTTATAGCATCACAATATGATCGTATTGCTTTGTCTAAATCATAATCTGCCATATAAATATCACCCAACGCTAAGTATAAATCATAGTTATTAGGATCAAGGATTAACCCTGCTTGATATGTTGCAACTGCGGCTTCGATATTACCATTAACTTCTGCGTATAACGCTCCAAGTGCATGGCAAACAATTGAAGTCCACTCTTTATCAGGATTTATGTCAATTGCTTTTTGATAATGATTAATAGCATCTTCAAATAATTCAGCTTTGGAATAAGCATAAGCAAGTGAATTGTTGTAGAATGGATTTTCAGGATCTAATTCAGTTGCCAACTTGAATGCGCTAATTGAATTTATTCTGTCATCTTTTGACATATACAAGTGCCCAAGTTCATAGTAAATTGGGGCTTTGTTTTCGTCAAATTCAAGTAATTTTTCGTAGCAGTCGATGGTTTCATCTTGCGAATTAGGGAAATATGTCTGTAAAACTGTTGCCAATTTTGCCCAAACATCTCGATTTAACGGATTTACGTCTAATACTTTTTTGTAGCTATCTACTGCAATTTCAAATTCTTTATTTTTTAATGCAATATCACCCATTCGGTTAAAGAAAATTTCACCATGATCAATTTCGTCAACTGCTTTCTTGTAAATGTTTTCAGCAGCTGGTAACATTTTGAATTTTTCTAAAAATTTACCTAACGTGTTGTATTTGAATACCGATAAATCATCTGAAATGTTTTTGTAAAACATCTTGATGGAAGGTTTGTCCCATGCAAGCATCAGACTGCCTGATAAGAAATAATATAAAAAGTTTGCATAGTCGCCAATATTGCCGTCTTTAGCGTTGATTTTTTGCAAAATCGCTTGAGATAAAATCAATCTTGGTCGAGCTGATTTTAATTTACTCATTTTGATTGCTGATTTGAATTCTTTTTCTGCAGCTTGGTAATCTTCTGCAAGTTTCATGAAAAATCCTGTGTACATGTGGGCGTTCATATTAGTAGGTGCTAGAGAACAGGCTGTTTTACATTGTTCAATAGCTGTTGAAAGACTAATTTGTCCTTGTTCCCACATTAAACATGCTAACCTGTAATAACTCTCAGGTAGCGTTGGGTCTAATTTGACCGCATCAACATAATGTTCTATGGCTTCTTGTAGGTCGCTATTTTGTTGACGGATTAAATATCTTTCGTGTGCTTCTCTTGCTTTTTCTAATGAATTTAGCGCTTTTTCACTATTATTACCAATCGGCATTAAAATCTGTTCTGACATTATGAGCTCCAATAAATGTGTGTGCATGTTTTGTCGGAGTTAAATATTTCATCTTTAATAATTATTGAAAATATCCTCTGAATGTATTAGTCGATTTATTAATTTATCTTTGTAATATAATATTCTTATGGATTACTTGAATAATAAATTTGATATTATTGTTGTTGGAGCAGGTCATGCTGGTTGTGAAGCTGCGATCTCTGCTGCAAAACTGGGTTGCAAAGTGCTTTTGTGTACTTTAAATGTTGATAATATCGCTTTAATGCCTTGTAATCCTGCAATTGGTGGTCCTGCTAAATCTACTCTAGTTAGAGAAATTGACGCTTTAGGCGGTGTTATGGGTGAAGTTGCTGATGCGACTTATATTCAAATGAAAATGTTAAATTCTTCTAAAGGACCAGCAGTCAGAGCTTTGAGAGCTCAATCTGATAAAAAAGAATATATGAATTATATGAGAAATATTATCGAAAATAATGATAATATTTACTTAAAACAATGTTGTATTACAGAATTATTAGTCAAAGATGGTGCGGTTTGTGGCGCCGTTGATGAGTTTGGTATTGAGTATTCTGCCAGAGCGGTTGTTTTAACTACAGGAACATCTTTAGAAGGTCGAATTTGGGTAGGGCTTCGTTCTTATTCAGCTGGTCGTTTGGGCGAAAAAGCTGCAATTGGACTTTCTGAAAGTTTGAATAAACTTGGAATTCAAACAAAAAAATTGAAAACAGGTACCCCTGCTCGTGTTGATAAAAGAACAATTGATTATTCAAAGATGACAATACAACCTGGTGATGATGAATTGAATTTTTATTCATTTAAACCAAACAGACCAATTCGCCCTCAGTATCCTTGCTATCTAACAAGAACAAACGAAAAAACGCACGAAATAATCAAGGCAAACTTGGATAAATCACCAATGTTTCAAGGTTTGATTCATGGTGTGGGACCAAGATACTGCCCATCAATCGAAGATAAAATAGTTAGATTTTCTGAAAACCCTTCCCATCATATTTTTATTGAGCCTGAAGGTTTGGGAACTTATGAAGTGTATATTCAAGGGTTTTCAAGTAGTTTACCAGCAGATGTACAACTTCAAATGCTTAGAAGCCTTCCAGGGTTAGAAAAAGCTCATGTTATAAAACCGGCTTATGCGGTTGAGTATGACTATGTCCCAGCTGTTCAAACTCTGCATTCATTGATGTCTAAAGATGTAAAAGGACTTTTCTTCGGTGGTCAGATTAATGGTACAAGTGGATACGAAGAAGCTGCAGCTCAAGGTTTGATAGCCGGTATTAACGCAGTTAATTATTTGAATGGGTCTGAAATGCTAGAGCTTTCAAGAAGTTCATCTTATATTGGTACATTAATTGATGATTTAGTAACAAAAGATATTGAAGATCCTTACAGAATGTTGACTTCTCGCTCTGAATACAGACTGTTGTTGCGTCAGGATAATGCAGATGCGCGCTTGACGCCTATCGGGCATAAAATAGGGCTTATTGATGATACGCAGTATAAAATTTTTACTGATAAGCAAGAGGCAATCTTAAGAGAACAACAACGATTGATGGAAACAAAAGTTTCTGCAACTGATGAGGTTAATTCGATTTTGGCTAAGTATAACGAAAATATTGAGCGAGGTATGAAATTAGGCGAATTGTTAAAACGCCCAAATATTGATTATAAAATTTTAAAAGAACTTGATAGCGAAACTGCTCAATTGAATGTAGCTCGAGATGTTTATGAGCAGGTTGAAATTCTAATAAAATATGATGGATATTTAAAACGTCAAGAATATCAGGTTGAACAAGGTTCTAAACTCGAAAAATACAGAATTCCTGATGATATTGATTATTCAAAACTTGAACATATTTCATCTGAAACTCGTGATAAATTATCAAAGATCCGTCCTAAAACGTTAGCTCAGGCTTCACGTATTGGGGGTGTAAAACCAGCTGATATTTCTGTTTTGATGGTTATGTTAGACAGACATTCTATAGCAAAGACGATAACTGAGTAGTTATATTCTCTATTTGTTCAGCGGAATATTTATCTTCCGCATTTAATGTGTTCGCTTTTTTTGCATTTTCCAGAGCGGCTTTCAAATATTTATCATTTTGAGTTTCGTCGTATAGATACTCATTTGCATATGAAATGTACAAATAATTTGCGTAATTTTCAGTAATGTCATTTAATTTTTCAAAGTATTTTATAGCATCTTTGAAATTACCGTTTTTATAGCTCTTATATGCAATTCTGGTTAATTTTGTTTCTAAAGTTTCAGGTTCATAATATTTTTTTACGTTTGGATCTTTGTTGATAACGATAGAAACCCTATCAGACGACTTTTTGCAAGATAGAACGTTTGAATTCATGATGTTATTTTTACCTTCATTAACCCATTCGTCTATAAATGTTTGACGATTTTCATTCATGCTTTCAATCCTTTTTTTAGGAATTGGATGAGTATCATTCAAAGTTTTTACATTAGGAAGTGCATTAAAAAAGTTTAGAGCTTCCATAGCTTTATCCATATCATACCCAGCTCTGGTTAATAAGATGGCACCTTCTATATCTGCCATGTATTCCATTTTTCTTGATTCAGCAAGGAGTCTTTTCTTTTGTGCAAATGCTGCTAATTCCCCAACTGAATCGGCTAATTCATATCCGGCACCACTTTTTATAGAAAGTCGGCTTAATCTGTATGCTAATTCCATTTTTCTTTGAGAATGACCTAAAATGTGGTGAGCCATTTCATGTGCGATAACAAAAGCTAAAGCATCTTCGTTGGTATAGAATGTGTCGTATAGCGCTGTATATACCCAAATGAAGTTAGCAGCTGTACTTGCAGCATTTACTGTATCTTCAGATTTTCTTATTGCTATACGCCAATTCATGTATCCAAGATTATTTGCTCTGATTAAGCGTTCTGAAATCCTATATACATTGTAAAAATCAACATCTGCAGGCTGAATGTTAACGGTTTTTAGTTTTTTTTGAATTTCTTTTTTAATTTGCGATTCGTAAATTAAATTATCTTTAGCAATCTTAGCTTGGTATTTTGCTTCATCTACTGGCTTTATTTCTGAGAGAGTTATTAATTTTGGATCTCTTATCTCGTTAAGTGTTCCTTTTTTTCCTATATCGTGTTTAGCGGTATGCTTTTTCATTGTGCTGTATTTGGTATTTTTCTTAGATTCTTTGAGTTGTTTATCAATATAAGAATCTGCCAAAGCTGGAATCTGGATTGCTAACACTAATAAAATTGCTAAAATACTCTTTTTCATAATAACTCCTTATAATATGTTATTCTATAACATATTATTAAATAGTGCAAGCCCTAAAATAAACTTAATTGTTCTTGTTTAGCAAAATGTTTTTTAAGAAATGAAGGTCTATGATGGGGGGTTAAGCCGTATTTATCAATAGCAGAAAGATGTTCTTTTGTTAAGTAACCTGCATTTTTTGCCCAGCCGTATTGTGGATATTTTAAATCTAATTCTTCCATGTACCTATCTCGAGTAACTTTTGCTAATATACTTGCAGCAGCTATTGATGCAGATTTTGCATCTCCCTTTACTATAAATTTTTGCGGATAAGTTAAATTTTTGACAAGCCTGTTACCGTCAACCAGAACTAAAACTTTGTCATTGTTTATTCCAGAAACAACGTTTTCACAAGCTAAACGCATTGCTTTTAAAGAAGAATTCAGAATGTTTATTTCTTCTATTTCGTTAACTTCAATACAGATTGTTGAGTTTATTGTTTCATTTTTGATAATATCGTACAAACTTTCACGTTTTTTCTTTGAAAGTTGTTTACTGTCATTTAGAATTGAAAGTTCATTTATCAAGGTATCAGTTTTTTTAGGAAAATATACTGCACTTGCAAATACTCCACCAGCGGCAGGCCCTCTGCCAGCTTCATCAGTGCCAATAATTAATTTATTAAATTGATTATCAAATTCAAATAGGTTTAAAATATTATTCTGTGATGTCATCTAAAATGAATTTCCCTATTTTACCTTCTCTAAAATCTCTTAAAATATAGACCGCAGTACGAGCAGTATCAGGATTTCCACCCGAAATTATCCAGTTTCTTGCAGTCGCAATATTTTCTAAAGTTATATCTTCAACTTTGTAGTAGTCTTTTACAATTTGAGGATATTTTTCGTTTAGCATGTCTAAAAGTTCGATAGCAACCGCTTCATTAGAATAAGCGTTTTCAGAAATGGAATTTACAAATGCTAATTTCTTTGCAACTTCTTGATTATCCTGTTTCATTGGAATAATACCAGGGGTGTCTAGAAGTTCAAGTTGTGGGTTAATTCTAACCCATTGTTGTTGACGAGTAACACCTGCTTTTGCTCCAGTTTTGGTTTTTGAAGATCTAGTTAATTTGTTAATAACGCTGGATTTGCCAACGTTTGGCATACCTACTACCATGACTCTTGCAGGTCGTCTTAAAAGTCCTTTAGCCATCAGAGCCTGTATTCTTGGTTCTGACAATTCAACGGCTTTTTTTACAATATTAGATAGATCTTTTGAATTTTTAGCATCAGTTAAGACAACAGGAAATCCAGTTTCGGTTTCTATTTTTTTTATCCATGCTTTTAATTCGGATTTTTCTGTTAAATCTGATTTATTAAGTAAAATTAAACGAGGCTTTTCACCTAAAAGCCTCGTAATATTATCATAACTGCTTGAATATGGCAGTCTCGCATCAATAACTTCTATCACAGCATCCACTAATGACAACTGTTCTTTTAATTTTCGCTCAGCTTTGGCGATATGTCCTGGATACCAGTGAATGTGAAGTTTATCTTTTTTCAATTTTTTCCTTGATACGAGTTGCTTTACCTGAACGTTCTCTCAAGTAGTATAATTTAGAACGTCTAACGTCACCACGTCTTAAAACAGTGATTTTTTCGATTCTTGGTGAGTGTACCAAGAATACTCTTTCTACGCCAACGCCTTGGAATACTTTTCTAACAGTAATAGTTTTGTTGATACCAGAACCATGATCTTTGATAATTGTACCTTCAAAAGCCTGAGTTCTTTCTTTGTTTCCTTCGATAATTCTAACGAAAACTTTTACAGTATCTCCAGGATTTAATTCTGGTAATTCTTTTTCTAAATAAGGTTTTTCTAATTCGTTAATAATAGGGTTCATTTTCGCTTTTCCTTTATATTTCTTTTAGTACTTAGTTTTTAATTCCTTAATCGACGTTTAAATAATTTCTTCCACAAAAAAATCCGTCGACGCACGTTCGTATTCTCCATAGTATCTGAAATATGTTTTTAATGCAAGTGGTGTTAAGAAATTTTACATTTTAGAATTGTTTTTAGTGTTGATTTTTTCAGGCTGAGCTGAATTTGATAAAATAATTTCATAATATTCGTTTTTATCAATATTTACACCCATTGTTCTTGTATCACAATAAACTTTTTTCTTTTTGTTGAGTAATTTTTTGTAATCTCCAGCCACTATTTTAATTCCTCGATAAGTTTTTCTACGTTTTGGACAAGAGTTTCATAGTCGGATTCGTTTGTAATTACGTAATCCCAGTCTGTGATATGGTCTAATCCGATTTCAGTAATATCAGATTCTCCAACTAATTCACCTCGTTGAGAACGAATTTCTCTAGATGCTTCAACTCGTATGGATATTGCTCCAGCATTTTTGAAAACTTCATATTCGTGTGGAACTCGAACATCTGTCACCATAATGTTGCCGTCTTGTTCAATAATCTTTTTTAGCCAGTAATCAGGATCCTGAGAACGCCCCCAATTGCCCAAATCTATTAAATCTTGGCGGTACAACGGTTTGTTCTTTTCTATTTCGTCGTATGTAAGACCTTTTTCTTTTCCGTATGTAAGTTTTATTATATCGCCCATTGCGCAACGTTTAAAATCAGTCATTGCATTAAGCATGATTTTTGCAACAGTATCTTTGCCTGAATATTGTTTACCTGAAAAGAATATTATTTTGTTTGCCATATTCACCTCTGGAATTATTATAACATACTTAATATTTTTAAACAAAATTATTGCAATTTTACTATGTCTGTCGTATTATTAGGCTCGGACGTTATAAGAAGTGTAGTTTATACAATAATGGTGATAATATGGCATTAAATTTTCAAGAATTGGTATTTAATTTACAAAAGTTTTGGTCAGATTATGGTTGCATAATTCAACAACCGTATGATATCGAAAAAGGTGCATCAACTATGAATCCTGCAACCTTTTTGCGTTCTCTAGGTCCTGAACCTTGGAATACGGCTATGATTGAACCTTGCAGACGACCAACTGATGCTCGTTATGGTGAAAACCCTAACAGATTGGGACATTATTATCAATTCCAGGTTATATTGAAACCATCACCTGATAATGCTCAAGAGCTTTATTTAAAAAGTTTGGAAGCTATGGGTATTGATCTAAAAGAACATGATGTTAGATTTGTTGAAGATAACTGGGAATCTCCTACTTTAGGTGCGGCTGGTGTAGGTTGGGAAGTATGGCTTGATGGTATGGAAATTACACAATTTACATATTTCCAACAAGTAGGTGGTTTAGAAGTTAAGCCAGTTGCGCTTGAGCTTACTTATGGTTTGGAAAGAATTGCAATGTATCTTCAAAACAAAGAGTCTGTTTATGACATTATGTGGAATGATACATTAAAATATGGTGAAATTTTCTTACAAAATGAAATTGAACAATCTAAATATAACTTTGAAGTTTCAGATTCAAAATCATTGTTTACAATGTTTGACCTTTATCAAAAAGAAGTTGATAATTGTATTGGGGCAAAACTTGTTTTACCAGCGTATGATTATGTTTTGAAATGTTCTCACACATTCAACTTGCTTGATGCAAGAGGTGTAATAAGTAAAGATGAAAGAATTAATTTTATAAATCGAGTTAGAACAATGGCTTCGGCTGTTGCAAAATTATATGTAGAACAAAGAGAAGAACTAGGTTTCCCTCTTTGCAAGTAGAAGGAAAATAAATGGCAGAAAAATTTCACCGTGCGACATTTACTCGCAATTTTTTGAGAACGATTACTCGTATTAAAAATCCAGATACTATGTTAGCTGAAGCTAGTGGAGAAGGTTTAGCAAAAACGCTTGGCGTTTGGGATTTAATAATCCTTGGCGTTGGTGCGATTATTGGTTCAGGTATTTTTGCAGTTGTAGGTATAGCAGCTGCAGGAAACGTTGACGGCTCCGCATTAGGTGCAGGACCTGCATTGATGATTTCTATGATTATTGCAGCTATTGCGTGCATATTTTCTGCTTTGTGTTATTCAGAATTTGCGACAATGATTCCTGTGGCAGGTGGTGCTTATACCTATACATTTGCGACTTTGGGTGAATTTGCGGCTTGGATGGTTGGTTGGGTATTAATGCTTGAATATGCAATTGGATTTATTGCAGTTGCTTGTGCATGGTCAAACCATTTTGTCCAATTTATGAGTGGGTTTGCAAATATTTTACCTGCTTGGTTGGCTAATCCGCCTGTGTGGTTGGTTAACGATCCGTTTACCGCTTCAAAACTTGTAGAAGCTGATCCGTCAATAACTGTTCCAACATTGTTTGGTATTCCTTTATGTATAAATTTACCAGCAATTGTTATTGTTTTACTTATCACTGCAATTTTAGTTAAGGGTACTAAAGACTCTACAAAAATGGCAGGTTTAATGGTATTTATTAAACTTGCAGTTATTGCGTTGTTTGTTCTTGTGGGAGCTTTTTATGTCAGACCTGAAAACTGGACACCTTTTGCTCCAAATGGTGCAGAGGGTATATTTGCAGGTGCATTTTTAATATTCTTTGCCTATATTGGATTTGATGCTTTGGCAACTGCGGCTGAAGAATGTAAAAATCCTCAAAAAGATTTGCCAATTGGTATTATTGGTTCATTATTAGTAACAACAGTTGTTTATGTGCTTGTTGCTTTAGTTTTGACAGGTATGCAGGATACTGCTTCTGCAGTTTCTCCAGATTTTCTTAAAGCGCCAATGGCTTATTGTATGACCGTTGTAAAACAAAATTGGGCTGCTGGGTTGATTTCTATTGGTTCGTTAGCTGGTTTAACTTCAGTTTTGTTAGTTTTAGAAATGGCGGCAACAAGAATTTTGTTTGCTATGAGTAGAGATCATTTTATTTCAACAAAATTTCAAAAAATTCACCCAAAATTCCAAACTCCTGCGTTATTAACTTGGACGGTTGGACTTTTGGCTGTGTTGGGTATTTTGACATTAAATTTGGATGTAGCAGCTGAACTTTGCAATTATGGTACATTTACATCATTTATAATCGTTTGTGTTGCTGTGTTAATTTTAAGAAAAACTGATCCGGACAGACCAAGACCGTTTAAGGTTCCATTTTCACCTGTTGTACCGTCTTTGGGTATTATCTGTTGCGGTGGACTTATGATTTACAAATCAATGCAACCATCAGGTTCTGCGGTATTATTCCCAATTTGGTTGGGTATCGGCGCATTAATTTATCTTCTTTATGGTTTTGTAAGAAATCGTTTAAATGAAAATAAAATCCACAGAGAAAAAGTTGCACAAAGAAAACAGGAATTATGTAAATAGTTATGAGTATTAATTCTGTATTAACAAATTTACTAAAGAAAAAAAGCCCTGACGAAATGATAAAAACAAGTTCAAAGTCAGAGTTAAAAAAGACTCTTAATGTCTTTGACTTAATTATCATAGGTATTGGTGCGGTTGTTGGTACAGGTATTTTTACAATCATTGGTACCGCAATTCAAGGTGGGCCTGAAAGTGTTGGGGCTGGACCTGGTATTGTAGTTTCAATGTTTTTGGCAGTAATTGCTTGTATATTTTCAGCATTATGTTATTCAGAAATTGCGGCTATGATTCCTGTTGCAGGTAGTGCTTATGCTTATACTTACGCAACAATGGGTGAGTTTATGGCCTGGATGGTTGGTTGGATTTTGATGCTTGAATATGCAATCGGCAATATTACAGTTGCATGTGCATGGACTGGTTATTTGACACAATTGTTGAAAGGTTTTAGTCATATTTTACCAAGTTTTGTGACAGATTTTCCAATATGGTTAAGATATGATTATCGAGCTATACAAATGATGTGTGATAAAAATGGTTGGGATATGCACGACAAAGTACCGTATTTATTTGACACTATTCCGTTGTGTATAAATTTACCTGCTATTTTTATAGTTTTTGTATTAACAATTCTTTTAATTAGAGGGATTAAAGAATCAACAAAAGTTGCAACCGTTATGGTTGGCGTAAATATGTTTATGATACTTTCTTTCATTATTGTAGGTGCTTTTTATGTTAAGCCAGAAAACTGGACACCTTTTGCACCAAACGGTTTTGAGGGAATTTTTATGGGTGCGTTTTTAATTTTCTTTGCATATATTGGATTTGATGCAATTTCAACAACAGCAGAAGAAACTGAAAATCCTCAAAGAGATTTGCCAATTGCAATTATTGGAACATTAGCAATCTGTACTCTTTTGTACGTGTGTGTTGCGCTGGTTTTAACTGGTATTGTTCCTTTGGGTAGTATTGATATTCAAGCTCCTATAGCGCATGCAATGAGAGTAATTGGTAAAGATTGGTTCGCTGGTTTGATTTCTATTGGCGCTTTGTGTGCATTGACTTCGGTACTTTTAATTTATCAATTAGGTACAACTCGTATTTTATATGCTATGAGTCGTGATAGATTTTTGCCAAGATCAATGAGAGTTATCCATAAAAAATTTAAAACCCCACATGTATTAACTTGGATTTCTGGTTTAATTGTTATTGTTTGTGCGTTGTTTATGGATTTGAATATATCTGCAGAGTTGTGTAATTTTGGAACATTTACTTCATTTATAATAATTTGTATTGCTGTATTAATTCTTAGAAAATCAGATCCCGATAGAGAAAGACCTTTTAAAGTACCGTTCTGTCCTTGGTTTCCAATTTTTGGAATTTTAACTTGTGGCGGTTTGATGGTTTATTCAATGCAATCATTAAAAACATCATCTATTTACTTCCCATTGTGGCTTTTGATTGGTATTTTAATATATGCGTTGTATAGCTATAAACAGAAACGTTTGGAAGATAAATTAAAAATAAAAAAATAATTTTATATTACAAAAAACGAGGGATTTTTATTTACCCTCGTTTTTGTGAAGTGATCAAGTGACTAGGTGACCAAGTGACCAAGTTTTTTACTGGGTTTTTCATAACTTTTGTCTAAAACACAGACTACGAGAGGGTTTCTACCCCCCCCCAGTCTAGCTAAATGTTGTATGTCTGAGTTAAACATTTATTAAGTTTTCCTTTTATTAGTATTTTTTTAATTTGTTTGCTAAATCTTGGACAAGCAACATGTATGAATCTATTCTTGGTTGCGCACCTGAATTTTGTCTTTCGGTTATTTGTTCAACTAATCCGTTTAAGTAGATTTCCAAGTTTGTATAACCAGTCTTAGTCATGCTTTTACCGTCACCAGGATCGTATGGATTCAAATTGTGGCTAAATTCCCAATCATCAGGGATACCATCATTATCTGAATCTACTAATGGATGGCTATATTTATATACAGGATACCCACCAACATCTTTTGGTGATGTGATAATACCGTTTCCAACAGATGTTCCAGATACGTATGTTTCAACTGATTGTGTAATACGATTATCCACTAAATCTCTGTTGAGGGAAGCTCCAGCAAATTCTAATACTCTGTCATAGCCTTTTGTCGCACTATGTGTTGTTACAGGTTGGTGTTCAAATTCTGTGCGAGTTAATAAAGGGTTTTTAGAGGTTTGCATGTAGTCCATATTTGGATAAACGCCAAGCCAGTTGTCGTTTGTTTGTAATGGATTTGTGTGGACGTAATTACCAATAACGTAAATTATACCAAATTTTCTCACAACATCAACTTCTATAATTTGACTTCGTGAAGGAATTTTGGTAGCAGGTCCGAATTTATAGTAATTATTTACAAGGTTGTAATGCCCACTTTCTGCGCCGTCAATTGAAGATGTTGCCCAGTTATATAGAACGTTGTTTCTGAAATCGACTGTTTCTAAGTTTAAATCATTTGCAAAATTTGTCTTGTAGAATGTAGGGTTATTTGTTCTGTTGCTGGCAAATAAATTGTGGTGATATGATGCACTGTAGCCGCCAAGAGTTGCGCCAGTTCCGTTATTTATTCCAGTATTTAATGCTTCACTTATTATGCACCATTGCATTGTTAAATTTTGGTTGTTGTATAGGGTGATATTATCCCCAGGAGCCCAGCTTATTGAACAGTGGTCGATCATAATGTCGTGTCTGTTTTTTACTACAAGTGAGCTACCGTCATTAATAGAGTCACCTAATCTAAATCTTAAATATCTTATTATTACGTTATCTGCGTCAACTATGAAAGGATAATTCTTAATGCAAATTCCGTTGCCAGGTGCAGTTTGACCTGCAATAGTCAAGTCGTTGTTTTTGACAACCAATGGTGATTGTAATTCAATAATTCCGGCAACATCAAAAACAATTGTTCTTGGACCTTTTTGTTCAACAGCGTATCTTAAAGATCCAAGTTCTCCTGTATCTTTAAGAGTTCTTACGTGGTAAACTACTCCGCCTCTACCGCCTGTTGTAAATGCTCCGTATCCTTGAGCTGAAGGGAAAGCGTAAGTTTGTTTAGGTGTTTGCAATACAAGTAATCCTGTAAATAATACCGCAAGAAGTATGCCTAAAACAATAATACTTGATAAACCAATGTTTTTGATTGCATTTAAGATTTTGAAAATCATTATATTAACTCCTATAAAAATAATATATTTGAAATATATGGGCCCGGCGGGAGTCGAACCCGCGATCTCCGGTTTAGGAAACCGTTGCTCTATCCTACTGAGCTACGAACCCTTATGCCTGATGGGAGTCAAACCCATGACCTCCGGCTTCGGAAACCGACGCTCTATTCAACTGAGCTACAGGCACATTTGTTCGATTTGTCGAACGTAATTTTATGAAAAGAACTCGTTAGCGTTAACTGCTTGTCGCTCTTTTTCTTCTGTGATTTCAAAGTACGGTAGCTCTGATTTAATACCTAATTTCTGAGCAAACCATTTACTAGGCAAAATTTCTACTGCGTTTGTTAAGTCTAACACTGCGCTATTATAAAATCTTCTAGCTGCTGCAATGTGTTCTTCAACTTCAGAGTATGTTTGCATAGCTTGTATCATTGTTTGATCTGATTTTAATTGTGGATAATTTTCTACGGAAACCATTAATTGCCCCATTTTTGTTTTAATTTCATTGTCTAGAGCTATTTTTTCGCTAACATTATCAAAATCAGACTTGATTTTAGCAGCTTTTGTTCTTAATTTTGTAATATCTTCTATCAAACCTCGTTCGTGTTCCATGAATTTATTAGCAAGAAATAATACATTAGGAATTAAGTCGTATCGTTTCTTTAATTGGACATCTATTCCAGCAAGAGCTTCTCTCACCTTGTTCTTTTTCATAACTAATGTCATATAAACAAGATATAGTGCAATCAAAATTATACTTATTATAACAAAGATGGTTGTAATAGTATTGTTTAATTGCGCTTGAGCCTGAGCATCAATCAACGCTTGTAATTGTTCATTTGTAAGTGTAGATTGCGCAACGTCAGGTATTATTCTTTCCATACAAATCCTCCATAATATCCATTGTTATTCTAGCATATTTTTTTAACTTTGTCTATTATTGACCAGCAATAATTATTGTAAAATCTGTATCACTGCAATAGAAATTAATTGGATCATATACGAATTGTTTGGCTTTTAGGTTTGGAACTTTTTTCTTTAACCAATTGTAATAATCTGTTGTTACATCTTTAGAGTGTGCAATAAATTGAGCATGTGTTGCATTTGAGGTTCCAATACATTTAACCGTTACGTTATTTGCTTCTAAGTCTTGTATTATTGTTTTGCTTAATTTTTCATTATCATTTGAATACATAATGCTTGCAACATATTGTACTTTGTCAGACTTTTTATTTTCTCTGTAAATTAAGCGGTTTACTACTTCTTGTGTTTTGTCAGGATCAAGTATCCAGTAACTTGTATAACCTTTTTTGTTCGGTGAGCCTGGAAGTGTCGCAATTTCAATATTATCAGTGTTAAAATGTTTTGCAATTGCTGCGTATTGTGACATTTCATATAGTGACATATCGGTTTTGACGTATTCTTTTGCTATAGCTAAGATTTGAGGGACTTTTGCAATAGTTTTTGGTTGTTGTAGTTGTTCTAAAACTCCTCTCAAAAGCCATTGTTGTCTTTGCGCCCTACCTATATCGCCCATTGCGTCATGTCTAAATCTTAAGTATCCGACGACTTGTTCCGGAGATAAATGTTGTTGACCTTTTTTTAGGTTGATGTGTAATTTCCCTGCATAATCGTGGTAATTCATATCTTTTTCTACGTATATATCAATACCATCCATTGCTTCTACAATTTTCTTAACGGCTTCATCATGGACCATAATGTATCGGTCAACCCTTACGCCTAAAGTATCTTCAACTGTTTTTATTGTTGTTTTAATTCCGCCGATAGCGTGGGCGGCATTTATTTTTTGAACTCCCATATCTCCAGGTAGGTAAACTTTGCTATCTCTTGGAATAGAAATAGCGTTTAGTGTTTTTGTTTTGGGGTCAATATTTAAAAGAACAATTGTATCTGTTCGAGTGCCTTCCCAAATGTCAGATTCTGAACCGTTTGAATCGATTCCAAGGAGAAGAATGTTTTGTTTTCTCGGCCCGAATGGGAGCGTAAATTCAGCTTTTTCTTTACGAGTTTTACTTTCTGTTAAATTTACAAATAATCTTGTTATAAATGAATCTTGGCCAAAAGAATTTTCAAGAAATTTTTTATTGTCTGCAAATAAAAATATAGTAAGAATTATGCCAAGAAAAATTATAGTCATAGCGGTCAAAATTTTAAAAAAAGAATTTTGATCTTCTTGTTTTTCTAATTCGTGTCTTAGGTATGTTTCCAAAGACTTTCTACGCATTTTTTCTCTGTCTTCTAATGTATTTGGAGTCATAATGTAACCTTATATAAACTATTGTATTACGTTCAACAAAAATGTTGAAACGAGAGTAAAGTAAACTGCCAATCCAATAACGTCAATTGTGGTTGCAATTACTGGACCTGACGCTACTGCAGGATCAATATTAACTGTTTTTAGAGCAAAAGGTGTGAAGGTACCAATTATTGTAGCCATAGTCATATTAATTGTCATTGCTATACCTACAACAATTCCCAATTCTACATTGTGTTGCCAGCCCCAAGTGACCAGAGTTGTCATTGCACCAAAGAATAAGCCTATACACAATCCAATTGCCATTTCACGAATAATGTGATACATAGCTGAGCTTAAAGTAACTTGTCCAGTCGATAAACCACGTACCATCAAAGTGATACTTTGAGTCCCAATATTACCACCCAAACCTGCCAATAATGGCATAAATATAGCTACTATCGGTAAGGCTGATAGTGTTTCATCAAAATGATGAGCAACATTTACCGCAATAAATTCTCCAATTAATGTTATGAATAACCAAGGAGTTCTTGCTTTTATTGCGTTAAAAATATTACCAGAAAGAATTTCGTCTTCATCAACCAATTCTGTCGCAATACCTGAAGATTGGTAGATTGTTTCGGTAGTTTCTTCTTCAACGATATCTTGAACGTCGTCCCAGGTAATCATACCTTTAAGTCTGTTGTATAAATCAACGACAGGAAGCGCATTGTACTGATATTTCATGAATACATCAGCAATATAATCCTGATAATCGTCAACGTGAAGTTTTACTATATCAGAAATCATTATATCTTCTATTTTTTTTGTAATTGGAGATGTCATCAAACTACGTAAAGAAACAACGCCCAATAAGTGATTTTGTTTGTCAACAACATAAATATAATACAATTCCATGTTATCTTGTTCTGCTTTAATTCTAATGTGATTTAATACATCTTGTACCGTCATATCAGAATTTACAGTCAAAACAGAAGGGTTCATAATACCACCTGCGGTATCTTCGTTATATGTTAAAAGTTCTCTGACTTCGGCTGAAAACTTGTGTGGCAAACGATCTAAATAAGTTTCGCTTTCATCATCTTCCATATCCCCCAAAACGTCCGCAGCGGCGTCGTGTGGTAACTTAGTAATGATTTTTGATGCGACTTCTTCATCAATATCACCTAATAATTCAACTTGAAGCTGAGGTGTTAAATATTCCATCAAATCCGCAGCTTTTTCTAAATCCAGCAACTTAAAGCACTGAAGGCGTTCTTCAGGTTTCATTTCTAGAAATATATCTGCGATATCCGCGACGTGATAGTTGTTCAATTCTTCTTTTAATTGATCAATGGTTTCATCAGTCATCATTTCGCGGAATCTGTCAACTATGTTTGTAATATTGATCATAATAAGATTATATTACAAATATAAAAATTAAAAAAGAGGCTCAAAAGAGCCTCAAATTCTAGTTGTATATTTTTTTGTTTAAATCTGCTTTTCTAATTCTGACATTTTCTGGGGTAATTTCTACCAACTCGTCATCTGAAATATATTCCAAGCATTCTTCCAATGCCATTTGTCTATGCGCTTGAAGTGTTACCATCACATCTGCTGTGGCACTTCTCATGTTTGTTAGTTTTTTAGTCTTACAGATGTTAACAACAATATCTTGAGGTTTATTACATTCACCGATAATCATACCTCGATATACTTTTGTTTTTGGTGTGATGAAAAATACACCTCTATCTTCATATTGAGCTAATGCGTAAGGAATAGCTTCACCTTGTTCGTGGGCAATAATTGAACCGTTACGTTGACGAGGAATGTCGCCTGCATAAGGTCTGTATTCCAAGAATGTATGATACATAATTCCTTCACCACGAGTCATTCTTATAAATTCACTTCTAAAACCTATAAGTCCACGAGCAGGAATGTGGAATGTCATAGTTGTACGACCTTTAGCATTTTGCATTTCCTGCATTTCACCTTTGCGCCCTGCAAGTCTTTCAATACTTCCGCCAGCGTATTCTTCAGGAACATCTACTATTAAATTTTCATAAGGTTCAGAATGTACGCCATTAATTTCTTTATAAATAACCTCAGGTTTTGATACGGCAAATTCATAACCTTCACGACGCATTGTTTCAATCAAAATACCTAAGTGTAATTCACCACGACCTGAAACTTTGAATACATCAGTAGAATCTGTATCTTCTACTTTCAAACTCACATTTTTTTCTAATTCATTGTAAAGACGTTTTCTGATTTGACGTGAAGTAACGAATTTACCCTCAGTACCGGCAAAAGGACTGTCATTTACTGAAAAATTCATTTGTAAAGTGGGCTCATCAACCTGAATTAAAGGTAATGGATTTGGATTATTCAAATCACAAATACTTTCTCCAATTTGAATTTCTGAAAATCCTGCAATCCCAACAATATCACCAGCAGATGCTTCTTCAATTTCTACTCTTCCAAGGTCTTTAAAACCAAATAGTTTTGTGATTTTACCACGTTCTTGAGAACCGTCAGCGTGAACAACACATACTTGTTCTTGTGATTTTACTTTTCCGTTTGCGATTTTACCAATAACTATACGTCCGACGTATTCGTTATAATCTAATGATGTAGCCCTAAACTGTAACGGTTTTGTATCATCACATTCAGGGGCTTTGATATTTTCCATAATACAATCTAATAGAGGAATCATATCTTTTCTTTCGTCATCCAAATCTTTTATAGCAAATCCATTTAAGCTACTTGCAAATATGAATGGAAAATCTATTAAATCTTCTCGGTCGGTTAATTCTGTAAATAAGTCAAATACCTTGTCTAGAGCTGTTAAAGGCTCTCCTGCTGGCTTGTCAATTTTATTAACTACAACAATTATTTTTAATCCTAATTCAAGAGCTTTTGATAACACAAAACGAGTTTGAGGCATTGGACCTTCAGCGGCGTCAACAATTAATAATGCGCCATCAACCATACCCAATACGCGTTCAACTTCGCCACCAAAATCAGCGTGACCTGGTGTATCAACAACATTGATTTTTGTGCCTTTATAATTGATAGAAATGTTTTTGGAAAGAATTGTAATCCCTCTTTCTCTTTCCAAATCATTACTATCTAAAACTCGTTCTTCGACGTGCTGATTCTCTCTAAATGCACCAGCTTGCTTTAATAAACAATCAACCATAGTTGTTTTACCGTGATCTACGTGTGCAATAATAGCTATATTTCTTATATTTTCATTTGAACTCATAAAATTCCCCTTGGGTGTAAATTGTACACTTGTATTTTATAACACTAATAAATTAATTTCAATTATTTTTTTTGTGGTTTGTATGCAATGTACGCAAAAATTAAACAAGTGATACCAAATAATATACCAAAGGCCATTGTTGTGTGGTAAGAATTTAAAAATGCGGTGTTGTAGCTTTGACCGATATTCATATAAAAATCTTTAAATTCTTCAAACAATGTAATGGTAACTGCAACGCCCAAAATGTTACCTAAATTCCTTGACAACGCTAAAATTCCACCTGCAATACCCAAATCTTTTTTCTGAACGCTGGTTAAAATTTCGGTATTAGACGGTGACTGGAATAAGCCGTTACCTATCCCCATAATTCCAGAAGCTAAAATTATTTGCCATATTTGAGTGTTTGTATTGAACATTGAGAATAAAATAAGAGCTATTATATAAACACTTGGTCCAGCTAAAGTAAGATATCTTCCACCGTATTTGCCAGCTAAATATCCACTTACAGGAGCGATAATTGTAAGCGTCGCAGAATAAGGCAATATTAACAGTCCTGCTTTTAGAGCATCAAATTGCATAATTTCCATTAAGTAAAACGGAAGCAAAATTGTGCTTGTGAACATTGCCATATAAGAAGTCAGAACCGCTAAGTTTCCAAATGTAAATTGGCGGATTTTAAACATTGAAAAATCAATTAATGGGTAATTAATTTTGTGATCTCTCATATAAAACAAACTTCCAAAGACTAAAGTTATTATACCCAATGAAATTATTTTAATTGATGTCCAGCCCCATTGATATCCTTCAGATATTGCTAATAATAATGACAAAAGGCTTATAGTAAAATACAAAAACCCTTTATAATCGAATTTAAAAGATTTGTTTATATTTGTGTGAGATGGTAGGATTCTCCATGCATAGTATGCACCGATAAGAGCAACGACAATGCAAGGTGCAAAAACCGAATGCCAGCCAAAATGATTTATTAAAAGTCCACCAAGAGCAGGACCAGTCATTCCACCTATTGCGACCATACAACCGTTCAACCCCAGGGCTTTTCCTCGTCGTGCATTTTTAAATATTATGGCAATAATTGCTTGTGCATTTGAAAGCATTATGGATGCGCCTATTGCTTCAAAACATCTTGCAGAAACTAATGTTGCAAAGTTTGGAGCAAGCATGCTGAATAATGCACCTAATGCAAAAATTATAAACCCTGTAGAGTAAAGTTTGTTTTTAGGAAATATATCACCAAGTTTTCCAAAGAATGGTAAAAATACTGTTAATATAAGCATGTAGCCAACCATTACCCATTGAATTTGAGATAAACTTACTCCCAAATCTTGCGACATAGGATAAAGTGCTAAGTTAACAGTTGTAGAATCAAGCATGGCAATAAGACTGCCAATTGCAGTCACTGTAAACATTGTCCATTTGATTTCTTTTGTAGTTGTCATAATCTGATTATAATTTGTACGTTAAAAATAGTAAAGTAAATTTTGTTTATCATGTTGCCCTTCTGTTGAAAATTAGGTATAATATTAATATAAACACATGGGGGATTGTTAAATATGAGAAGAAATTCTAAGGCTTTCACACTTGCCGAAATGATGGTTGTAATGCTTATTTTGACCGTAATGTTGGCGGCATTTGCACCAATAATGACAAAACGTAAAACAGTGGATATAGAAAATCCTTGGCGTTGGGCGGCGAATAATAGTGATATATATTATGGTTTGGCAAATTCTCAAACCGCAATGATCGGTACAAAAACAAAAGCAGAAGGTGAGAACGCAAAGTTAGTTATACAAATACCTAATAGCTCAACTGACCATATAGTGTTAAATAATGAAAATGGTGCTGCTTTCCCTTTAAGAGCTGCTGGTTCAAGTATTTTTTTGGGTGAAGTTTCTGAATCAAGAACTGAAACAAGTGGTTTTAATAATTCTCATGGTTCTAGTGCATTAGAATCTCTTACTTCAGGCAGTGGAAATAATGCTTTTGGTGCTTTTGCATTATGGAAAAATACAACTGGTGGAAGTAATACTGCGATGGGACACACAAGTCTTGGAGATAATACTACTGGTTCAAGTAATTCAGCTTTTGGCTATTGGAGTTTAGACAATAATACGACTGGTAGGTACAATACTGGTGTTGGTATGTCAAGTATGTATGCAAATACTACTGGTCAAGAAAATAGCGCATTAGGTTATCAATCTTTGAAGTATCATATTGGTAGCTACAACACAGCTATAGGTGCAAATGCAATGCTGGGTGTTAGTGGCTCTAGTACAGGTGAGAAAAACACAACATTGGGTTATAATTCTTTAAAAGCTAATACAACTGGTTATAACAATGTAGCTATAGGATATGAAGCATTAAAGGCAAATACAACTGGTTATCGAAATGTTGCAGTAGGAGATTCTGCACTTGCTTCTAATACAACAGGTAGTGGACATACTGCTATTGGACGCTATGCTTTGTATTCTATGAAAACAGGTCTTCAAAATACTGCAACTGGTATGTACGCTTTAGGTAGTGCGACTTCTGGTAGTAATAATACGGCTACAGGATTTTATTCATTGTATTACAATACAACAGGTGGTAATAATGCTGCTTTTGGTGATAGAGCTCTTATGTCTAATACAACTGGAAGTTACAATGCTGGCATAGGTGTATATTCTTTGTATAGTAATTCTACTGGAAATTATAACTCAGCTTTAGGGAATAAGGCTTGTTATTATGTTACAGGTTCTAATAAAACATGTATTGGAGCTGGTTCAGGTCCGACAGCTACGGACGCAACTACAACCAACGTTGTCTATTTAGGATCTAGTTCTACTACTGGAATTATCTCTGGTGTATCAGCTATTACTGTGTATTCAGATGAACGTCTTAAAAATATCAAAGAAGAATACAAAAACGGTCTAGAACAAATCCGAAATATTGTTCCTAAATACTTTACATACAAAGACGACAAAGATAAAACTGTCAGAGTTGGTGTAATCGCTCAAGAAGTTCAAAAGGTTCTTCCTGAAGCGGTTGAGAAAAACGGCGACGGATACTTGGTGGTTAAACAAGAACGTATCCAGTATGCACTATTGAATGCAGTTAAGCAACTTGATAAAATTCTTCAAAATTTAATTACTGAAGTGAAAACTATTGTTGCAAGAATTTCAGGAATTGATAACAGGGTGAAAGTTCTTGAAGAAGAAAATAAATTATTAAAAGAGCAAATCAATGCTATAAATAAACGTCTTGAAAAATTAGAACAAGATGATTAATAATAATATATTGTGAATCGTCATTTAAAGAGGGTGGTTTTTAAGAACCACCCTCTTCTCTTGTTTCTATTAATCTATTAGATTAGCAGCTAAGTGCTAATGATTTTGATTTTAAAGTTTCAGCTTTTTCAACAGATTCCCAAGGAACGTTGATATCAGTTCTACCCATGTGACCATAAGCAGCTAATAATTGGTAGAATTTACCACCATTTTTAGCTGGCAAACCACGTAAGTCGAATTGATTGATAATTGCAGCTGGTCTTAAATCAAAGTTTTCAAATACAAGTTTAGAAATTTCGTCATCTGAAATTTTACCTGTTCCGAAAGTGTCAACCATGATAGAAATAGGTTCAGCAACACCGATAGCATATGCTAATTCGATTTCGCATTTGTCAGCCAATCCTGCCGCAACTACGTTTTTAGCAACCCATCTTGCAGCATAAGCTGCAGATCTGTCAACTTTTGTAGGGTCTTTACCTGAGAATGCGCCACCGCCGTGTCTTGAGTAACCACCATATGTGTCAACGATAATTTTACGGCCAGTTAAACCAGCATCACCTTGAGGTCCACCAACAACGAAACGTCCTGATGGGTTTACTAAGATGATAGTTTCAGAATCAAGTTGAATCGATTCGTTCGCAAATACAGCATCAATTACGTATTTTTTAATATCGTTTTTAATAATTTCTTGAACTTTTGAGTTGTCAGAAATACCGTTAATTTCAGGATCGTGTTGAGTTGAAATTAATACTGTATGTATTCTTGATGGTTTTCCATCAACATATTCAACTGTAACTTGTGATTTGCCATCTGGTCTTAAGTAATTTAATTGACCTTGTTTTCTAACTTGTGCCAATTTATAAGACAATTTGTGAGCTAAACTGATTGGTAATGGCATTAATTCAGGTGTTTCATTACAAGCGTAACCAAACATAATACCTTGGTCACCAGCACCGATATTTTCTGTTTCAGAAACTGATGTATCAGCATTTTCTGAACGAGTTTCAAGTGCCTTGTTTACGCCACCTGCGATATCACAAGATTGTTCGTCAATACTTGTTAATACTGCGCATGTTTTGTAATCAAATCCGCCACCTTCTTCGCCAACATATCCAATGTTTTTGATTGTGTTTCTAACTATTGATGGAATATCAACGTAGCAATCTGCAGTAATTTCACCACAAACAAGTGCCATGCCTGTTGTAACTGTTGTTTCAGCAGCAACACGTGATTGTGGGTACTTTGTTAAAAATTCGTCCAAAATTGCGTCTGAAATTTGATCGCAAACTTTGTCGGGGTGTCCTTCTGTAACTGATTCAGAAGTGAATAAAAAATTTCTTGGTGTCATCTTTTTCTCCTTAATTTTTATTTGTACTTGCCGGTAAGGTTTTTAATTCCGACCCGGCCATTAGACAACATCATACTTCGATAAAAAATTAAAATCAAATAATTTGACGTGTTTACTTAAGTATTCTTAAAATAATCTGTAAAGTTTTTTACCAGCTTCTCTCGCAATAGATCCAGCTATAAAGCCTAAAGTAGCGGTTCCAGGTATCATTGGACAACAAGCGCAACTTAGACCTGCGGTTATTAATGGGAGTGTTCCAACTTTTTTGCTTGCTTTCCTTGCACCGTATGCTAAACCTCTTACAACCCCTGTGTTATTTGCTTTGCTATACCTTACACCAGCTTGAAAAGTTTTTGGTATAGATTTATAATTTCTCAAAATTGTTGAAATAATTTTCATACAAATACCACCAATTACTAACCTATATATATAAAGGTTTTATTTTTGGGTTATTTGCTATTTTATGAAGAAATATTACAAATTATATGATACGCTTATTGTCAATTCATTTTTATTCACTTCAACAACAGCCCAACGCAATGGATCAATACCGAGTTTCTGTAGTTCTTGCTCGATAACTTCATTGTCATTAGTAAAATCTATTTTTATAATTTCTGATGTAATCATTTATTCAACCGTAACAGATTTTGCAAGGTTTCTAGGCTGGTCAACATCTTTGCCTAAAAATTCAGCGATATAGTAAGCGATTAGCTGCAATGGAATTACTGCGATAATTGGTGACAAAAATTCTTGTACATCAGGTACTCGAATTATTGTTTCAAACAAATCATTCAATTTTTCATCTGTAGAATTTGTTAAAGCTATCATTCTTGCATTACGAGCTTTAGCTTCTTCACTATTTGAAAGAAGTTTTTCGTAGATTGATCCTTTCATTAGTATGGAAAGAACTGGCATGGTGTCATCAAGCATTGCAATAGGTCCATGTTTAAGCTCTCCTGCTGCGTATCCTGTTGCGTTAATGTAGCTGATTTCTTTGAGTTTTAAAGCACCTTCTAATGCGGTTGGGAAATTAATACCTCTAGCAACATAGATAAAATCTTTAGTTCCAGAGTATTTTCTCGCACATTTTTGAATATCTTCTGTATTAGCTAAGACTTGTTCAATTTTTTGAGGTAATAGCATCAACTCATTTTTAACAGATTGTACCAATGAATTGTCTAGTGAACCTTTAACTTCAGCCATATACAATGCCAATAGGTAAAAAGCCATAAGTTGTGCGATATATGATTTTGTAGCAGCAACAGAAACTTCAATACCTGCATTTACAGGAACTAAGCTATCAGCTTCCCTAGCCATTGATGAATCAGGACGGTTGGTTATGATTAAAATATGTGAACCTCTTGCTTTTGCCTGTTTGATTGCAGTTAAAGTATCTGCGGTTTCACCAGATTGAGAAACTCCGATTACAAGGGTATTTTCATCTGTTACAGTTCTTCTGTAAATATATTCACTTGATGCTTCAACATCAACTGCAATTCCGCAGAAGGTTTCGATCAGATATTTTCCAATCATTGCTGCGTGAAGCGAAGTTCCACAAGCAATAATTTGAATACGGTTTAGTTTTTTAAGTGTTTCTTTATCAAGTTTAACTTCATTCAAAACAACAGGTTCAGTTGCAGAGTGTAATTTACCACTTAAATTATTTCTAACAACGTCTGGTTGTTCGTGGATTTCCTTAAGCATAAAGTGTTTGTAGCCCATTTTACTTAAAGCCACAGGCTCCCAAGGAAGAACTTCTATTTTTTGAACTTGTTCAATGCCGTCTTTGTCGATTAATTTCATAGAATTTGGTGTTATTGTGGCAATTTGGTTGTCGTTTAAGTACATTGCTTTTTTGGTATATTTTATAATTGCAGGTACATCAGAGGCAATTAAGAATTCTCCTTCTCCTATCCCCACCAAAAGCGGAGCATTCCGTTTTGTTACGACAACAGTATTTTTGTAGTCATTGTGCATAACACAAAGTGCATAAGCGCCTTGAATTTCCTTAGTAGCAAGTCTTACGGCTTCAGTTAAGTTTTTTGCTTGTTTGTATTTTAGAGCAACCAAGTGCGCAACGGCTTCGGTATCAGTTTGGGATTTGAACTTGCAACCTTGTTTTTCTAATTCTATTTTTAATTCTTTGTAATTTTCAATAATACCGTTGTGAACGACGACAAGGTTACCACAATTGCAAGTATGAGGGTGAGCGTTTATAACAGTTGGGGCGCCGTGTGTTGCCCAGCGAATATGTCCAATCCCTGTGGTAGATTTTTCAAATTCTCCTACGTGATTTTTTAATTCTTCACGTAGATTTTTTAATTTGCCTATTGATTTATAGATTTTTATATCGCTATCGCATTTAACAGCAATCCCTGCAGAATCATATCCTCTGTATTCTAATTGTTCTAAGCCATCAACTAAAATATCAGCAACAGATCTAAAGCCCACATATCCTACTATTCCGCACATAAGTATCTCCCTATTTCAAATCTATATTATCATTAAAATAGAGAAATTAAAATATCCTTATAAAAGTTTTACATTATTTTTCTTTGAAAAAATCTTCAATAGATGATGTGGTTACTTACCCCTATTCTTTTATAAATTGGATTTCATCGTCGTTTACGTCAACTATTAATTTGTCACCACGGATAAATTTTTGTTGAAGAATTTGTTTTGACAATGGGTTTTCAACTAACTGTCGAATTACACGTTTTAAAGGTCTTGCGCCATAAACAGGATTAAATCCACGAGTTGCCAGAAACTCTTTTGCTTCTTCTGATATATCAAATCCAATTTCTTGATCAGCAAGTAGTTTTCTCAAATAATCCATTTGAATATCGACAATTGAGCCAAGTTGTTGCAAAGTTAAGGCTTTGAAGAAGATAATTTCATCAATTCTGTTTAAAAATTCAGGTTTGAATTTACCTCTCAAAAGCGTCAAAACTTCTTCTTTTGTGTTTTCAAAATCAGTTTGATTAACCATTGAATTTAGAGTTTTTTCTAAGATAATTTCGCTACCCAAATTACTTGTCATAATTATCAATGTATTTTTAAAATCAACAACTCTGCCTTTGGAATCAGTTAAACGTCCGTCGTCAAAAATCTGAAGCATAATATTGAACACATCAGGGTGTGCTTTTTCAATTTCGTCAAAAAGAACAACGGAATAAGGTTTACGTCTTACAGCTTCTGTTAATTGACCGCCTTCTTCATAACCTACATATCCTGGAGGTGCACCAACAAGTCTTGCTACGTTATGTTTTTCCATATATTCAGACATATCAATACGAATTAAAGCATCTTCATCATTAAACATAAACTCTGCAAGAGCTTTAGCCAATTCAGTCTTACCGACACCTGTTGGGCCTAAGAATAAGAAAGTACCCATAGGACGTTTTGGATCTTTTAAACCAGAACGAGCTCTGCGGATTGCGTCAGAAACTGTTTCAACAGCTTCATCTTGACCAATTAGACGTTTGTGTAAAATATCTTCCATATTGACAAGTTTTTGCATTTCGCTTTCGACAAGTTTTGTCACAGGAATTCCTGTCCATTTACTTACAACTGTTGCAATATCGCTATCATCAATTTCTTCTTTAAGAAGTTGATTGTCAATTTTATCTCTGTTTTCGCAGGCTTTTAATTGCTTTTCTAGTTCTAAAAGTTTGCCGTATTTAAGTTCTGCAGCAAGTTGCAAGTCAGTATTTCGTTCAGCTTCTTCTATTTTGTTTTTAACTTTGTCGATTTCTTCTTTTATAGCAGCTTCACCGATAATAGAAGATTTTTCTTGTTCCCATTGAACTTTCATCTTGTTTACTTTTTCTTCGAGTTCTTCGATTTGTTTTGTTAAATCTTCAACTTTTGCTTGAGATTCGGCACTTTCTTCTTTCTTTAATGCTTCACGTTCGATTTCAAGTTGAATTTTTTGACGTAACATAGAGTCAATTTCTTCTGGCATTGAATCGATTTCAATACGCAAAGATGATGCTGCTTCATCAATCAAATCAATAGCTTTATCTGGTAAAAATCTGTCTGTAATATATCGGTCAGACAATTTTGCAGCCTGAATTAAAGCACTATCTAAAATTCTTACACCATGATGCACTTCATATTTTTCTTTTAATCCACGTAGAATACTTATAGTATCCTCTACACTAGGTTCATTAACCATAACAGGTTGAAAACGTCTTTCTAATGCGGGATCTTTTTCAATATATTTTCTATATTCGTTAATTGTTGTTGCACCAATTGTTCTTAGAACCCCACGAGCAAGCATAGGTTTTAAAAGATTACCTGCATCCATAGAACCTTCAGTAGCACCAGCACCAACAACAGTGTGAAGTTCATCAATAAACATAACGATCTCACCGTTTGATTCTTCAACTTCTTTTAAAACGGCTTTTAGACGTTCTTCAAATTCTCCTCTGAATTTTGCACCAGCGACTAACGCACCCATATCTAGCGAAATAAGTTTAACTTCTTTTAAACTTTCAGGAACATCACCTCTAACTATACGTTGAGCTAGTCCTTCAACAATGGCAGTTTTACCAACGCCAGGTTCACCGATAAGAACAGGATTATTTTTTGTTCTTCTGTTTAGTACCTGAATAATACGTCGAACTTCTTCATCTCTACCAATTACAGGGTCTAATTTACCTTTTCTGGCAAGCATAGTCAAATCTGTTGAGAATTTTTCTAATGCTTTCATATTTTCTTCTGCATTTTTATTATCCACTTTTTTATTACCTCTTATTTTTTTCATTACATTCAAAACGGTATTTGAATTAACTCTAAAATCAGATAACAGTTTTTGTATATTAGAGCTATCCAATTTAGTCATAGCAAGCAAAATATCCTCAGCGCTAATAAATTCATCTTTCAACTCATTTGCGACTTCTTCAGCTTTGTCAAATAATTGATTCGTAGCATTCGATAAAAATAATTGTTGAGAATTTTGTATTCCTGAAATAGTTGGGAAATTTTTGACAGCGCTCACTACTCTGTCAATAAAAGACTGGTTCAATAACTTTAGTTCTGTTAAATAATCCTTGATAATCCCATTATCTTTAATCATAGCCAGCAGAATATGCTCAGGTTGCATTTCAGTGTTTTTGTGTGAATTTACCAGTGCATTTGCTGATGACAACAATTCTTTTGAATAGTTTGTAAAACGATTGATATCTACCATAATAAAACTCCATTTATATTTTTATTTTAATGGTATTTTTTCAAAAGTCACATTTTTTTAATTTTAAATTAATAATTTAAACTTCCTGCAAAATATTAGTTGAATTAAATTTCTTTGAAGAATGACGATTTATATATTCTTTTAGCAGCTCAAAACAAACCATACAAACCTTTTCGGTTGCTTTTTCTTCGTAATCTGATTTGTAATCAAAATCAAATTGCACAAGTGCATTCAAAAAATCTCTTATTTTGTAGTGCATATGAGTTTTGTTGTGTAGGGTTTCATTGCAATGTTCGCAAATTACACCGCCCATATTGGTTGAAAAATACATATTTTCATTTTCTATAGGCTCTCGACAACAAAGACAAGTGTCAAATTCAATTCCTAGCCCTGATATTTGCATCATTTTTAGTTGAAATTTTATAACTGCAATGAGAATTTCTTCTTTAGTTTCAGCTTCGGAAATTTTATTTAGGGCTTTGTATAAGAGTGTATAAATTTCTTCAGAACAAGGGTCATCTTCTACTCCAAAGTTGTTGACGACTTCAGAAATATACATGGAGTAAAAAATTTTATCCATATCTCTGCGAGTTTTGTTAAATGTGTTCAAAACGTCAGCTTGGCAAATTCTGTCAAGGTTTTTGCCTTTATAGAGCATAAGTTTATTTGCGACTAATAAGTCCATTCTTGCGCCAAGTTTACTTTTTGGTTTTTTAACACCCTTTGCAACGCCTTTTATAAGCCCTTTATCTTTTGAATACATCACAATAATCTTGTCGGATTCTGACAAGTTGTAAGATTTTAGGTTTATAGCATCTGTTACAAAATTATTCACTTTTTTAACCGCGAGTTCCGTGGTAAACACCACGAATCATTTGTTGTAGTTCGTTTCTGTTGCTAGATGCTGTTAAAGCGGCATCTTCTGTTATCAAGCCTTGTTGCAACATCTCAAAAAGTGACATGTTGAGAGTCAGCATTTGATTGAATGATCCCTTTTTAACCAAATCATAAATTTGTTCAAGTTCATTCTTTTCAATAAAATCTTTTATTGTAGAAGTAACCACAAGAATTTCACAAGCAGGACGTCTGCCGACCCCTTTTGCTAATGGCACAAGTTTTTGAGATATTGTACCTCTCAAGATTTCTGATAATTGAGAGCGCACAAATGGTCTGTCTGCAGGTGTGTACATGTTAATAATTCGGTTAACAGTTTGGATTGCGTTATTAGTGTGGATGGTTGCAAAAACCAAGTGACCTGTTTCTGCTGCTTTTAAAGCACTAGCCATAGTTTCTCGATCTCTGATTTCACCGATAAATATGATGTCAGGGTCCTGACGAAGTGCATATTTAATACCATCTGCAAAAGTTGGTGTATCAACTAGCAGCTGTCTTTGTGAAACAATTGATTTTTTATTTTGGAATATAAATTCAACTGGATCTTCGATAGTTATAATATGTTTTTGTTGATTAGTATTAATATGATCAAGCATTGATGCTAATGTAGTTGATTTACCAGAGCCTGTAGGCCCAGTAACCAAAACTAATCCGTTTTCCATTTCTGTGAATTGGTTAATCGCATCAGGCAAGTGTAATTCAGGGATTTTTTTAATCGGATAAGGTATTGTTCTTATTACAACTGCATATTGTGCAAGTTGTCTGGAAACATTTACCCTGAAACGAGAAATCCCTTTAATCTCATAAGAAAAATCAACATCTAATAATGACAAAATGTCGTTTTTAAGATGCAAAGGTGCGAGTTCTCTGCAGATGTCGGTAATTTCGTGTTCGCTCAGAACAGGCATGTCAATTTTTATAATTCGGCCATCACGTCTTACTGCAGGGTGATCGCCTACATGTAAATGCACGTCAGAAGCTCCGATTGATACTGCTTGTTTTAAAAATTCAACTATATTAAACATGTTTTCTCCCCTTATCGCAAAAATTATAGCACTTTTTGATGTTCAGTGCAATATTTTTATAAAATGTAAAACCTTGATATATAAGGCTTTTAGAAAAATATGTTAAGTTTTTGTTACATTTAGAGCAAAAAAGACAATATTTCATGAGAAAAATTGTTTATATAGATGTAAGGGAAATTTCAAAATTAATAATTGGATATTAACTGATGCAAAAGTTCTTGAACTTATAAGAACAAAGCAAACAAAAGATTTTTTTTATACTCTCTCTCTTAATATCCTCGTGTTTATTTAATGTTGCCTCAAAAGGCAACTTTTTTTTGCTTTTTTTAGAAAAAAGCCAGGATGTTAATCCTGACTGTTCGAAATAAAAGCAGATTTTATTTCTTATGACAAAACACAACTGTAATTTAAAGTTTGTTAATTAATCACCTAAGCAAACCGCCCACCCATCGCTGCCGTCGCGGATGTAGTCGTTCAACACCATAAAGTCGGAGTAGAAGTAGCGGACGTACGCGTAGTACTTAATGGTAGAATCCTCCTCGCCTGACCAAACCCAGAAATCAGGGCTAGGAAAGCCTAGAGAAGTTGGATCTACTGAGATTGTTAGGTCATAGTTGTCTGTTTTTTCATCAATGTCTGTTCTTCCATAAATATAATTAGCTATTGTAGCTAAATCTGACAACTGTGCCATTTTAGATGTGCCACCGCATGTTTCTGCTGCTTTTGCAAAAAAGTCATAGCCTGGGTAACAGTAGTCAAGTCCATACTTTTGCATGTATGCTTGGTCTTCTGCGTCTGTTGATGTATATGATCTTGAACTACAAGCGTTCCAAGTATGATATGAATTAACTTGGAACGGCATACCAAAACATGTACCGTCTATTTCAAAAGCACAAGATGATCCTCCAAGTGATTGTACGTTTCCATTTGCACGTAGATCTTTTCCACTTGTATTAGGTGTTTTGTATCCTGTTGTATCGTATAGAATAGCTAAACAGTCACTACCAGTAATTGTATTTGAATAAGGATCTTGAGAACATTTAGGATTATATGCAATTAGTGCAGTAGTACCATTAGCAAATTGTGTACCAATAATTTCTGTACCCCATTCATCTTGTCCAAAGTGTTTAGCAGTTTTAACTTTTGTCATGTCAACAACTTCATTACC
>SUTY01000011.1 GCA_015152455.1 Cyanobacteria bacterium SIG32 | reverse complement strand
TCAAAGAATAACTCCTTATTTAAAAGTGTCAAAGTATTGCAAATTGAATGAAATTTGTTATCCGAGTGCTAGCTATTTACTTTCAGGAGAAAAAACATCCTCTAAAGATTATACTATGGTAAATGAAAGTAGTGACAGTCCTCCTGAAGCAAATTTCTTTTTAAATGACGGTACATTTATTGAAATTGGTTGGTATTCTGGAACCTCAAATATATTAGATTTAGCTGTTACCCTCCCATATGGAAAGTATCAATTAGGTAAAACAAGATTCTTCTTTGTGTATTCATCTAACAAAGGACTTCATCCTGAAGGTGATGGTGTCTTAGGAAGTTACAACCATGACACTTTCAATACGTATTGTAACCCAGCAAATACAACAACAAATGCTGGACGTAGTTGTACTGCTTGGGTAATTTACAACAAAAATATGGATTATCTGCATTGTGCAGACAAATTATCTTGGGACGGCGCACACAGTTGCAAAGAAGCTGAATAAATTTATCATATAAAAAGGAGGATACTTAAAATCCTCCTTTTTATATATTTCCTGTTGAACTGTTTCTATCATCTTCTAACTGTCTTATGTCTATATGTGAATCTTCCTCGGCATACATATTCATATTAGGAACATCAATTTCAACATTGACATCTGCATCAACCATTTCAATATCAGCTTTTGGAAATTCTTTAACTTTTCCATCTTCCATTTTAACTGCGACTTTGCCACTCAAAAATTGTAAATAACAAACTTTACCCAACCCTTCTGGTGTCATAACAGAAGATCCTATTGGTGGCATACCTTTTGCAGCATCAATATAATTTGAATATTCATAAGTTAAACAACACAATAACCGTCCACATGTTCCTGAAATCTTACCTGGGGCTATTGGCATACCTTGATCTTTTGCTAATTTAACATTTATGGTAGCAAATTTTCTCAAAAAACTCGAACAACAGAAAGGTCGTCCACAAATTCCTGTACCTTCCAAAATTGAGGTTTCATCTCTGACACCAATATGTCTTAAATCAATACGAACACGTGTAAAAACTTGCGTCAAATCTTTCAACAATGCTCTAAAATCAACTCTTTCAGGAGCAGTGTAATAAAAAGTTATTTTTCTTCTATCAAAAGTTATACGACACTGAACAAGATTCATATTTAACTTGTGCTGCCTTACCAACTCTTGACATTTAAAAAATGATGTAACTTCTTCTTTTTTAATTTCATCAAGTGTTTGTAAATCTCTCTGCGAAAGAACTCTAATTACAGTAAGAGGTTCAGGTTTGTGACAACATTTACAATTGCCTAATGCACATTTTTCCCAAGCCTCAGAAATTTGCGAATTGACTACAAACGCTTTTAATGCTTCTTCACCTTTTTCCGTACGCACCAACACCATTTGTCCATCATCAAGTGTTATTGTTTCAGGAACAATTAGAGGGTGAAAAGTATTCTTTAAATATCTTACTGCGTATTTATACATATCTTTCTTCTTCTTTTAATTTTCTATTCATCAATTTGTCTAATAATTCTTTTGGAGTAATGTCTGTGTAAACCGCTTCATATATCGCGCTAGAAACAGGAACATCTATTTCCAATTTTTTAGCTAATTCACAAATTGCTTTTGAAGTTTTTACACCTTCAGCAACAGATCCAAGTTCGTTCAAAATATCATCAATTTTTTTACCTTGACCCAACATTGAACCTACTGTGTAGTTTCTGGACATAGGACTTGAGCAAGTTGCAATCAAATCACCCATGCCAGAAAGTCCGTACAAAGTTGATGGATTTGCACCCAGCTGAATACTTACACGAACAATTTCTGCCATACCACGAGTTAAAAGTGTTCCGGCACAATTGTCACCCAAACCCATTGCATGTGCAAAACCTGAAGCAATTGCAATTACGTTTTTTAAACTGCCACCAAGTTCCACACCTATAACATCGCTATTTGTATATAATCTAAATTTGCCAGGTACGTTGCACGCTTTTTGAACGAATTCGGCAACTGCCATATCTTCACTTGCAACAGATGCCGCAGTCGGTTTACCTTGCAAAACTTCTTTTGCAAGTGTTGGACCTGACAAAATTGCCAATTTTTGTTCTGGTAATACATCTTTGATAACTTCACTCATTCTCATCAATGACGGTAATTCGATACCTTTTGAAGCATTAACAAAAATTTGCTCAGGTTTAATTCCTGCCAATTTTAAATTTTCGCAAACATCACGAGTTCCAGAAGTCGCAACTACATTCAAAATTATATCTGCACCATCAATTGCTGATTTTAAATCTGAAGTTACAACAACTTTATCAGCCAATTGAACTTCCAACGGCTTTGAAGCGTGTTTATTAATTATCAAATCATCATATAAATCTTGAGCACGACCCCAGACTGTAACTTCATCAAAGTTATCTGTTAATAACCAAGCTAAAGTTAATCCCCAACATCCTGCACCTATAACTGTTAATTTCATTTTCTCTCCTTATACATTTTGAAAAATTATTTTTCTCAAAACGCCTGCATGTTTTCTTAATTCTTCTCTGGATTTTTGAATATCCATACCCATAGTCAACGAAACAATTGCTGTTTTAATTTCCCAATCACATTTCAACAATGTAGAAAGAGCGTCACTATGACTAACTTCTGCGATTTGAGCAACAATTCTTATTGCTCTGTCTTTTAATTTTTCGTTAACGGCTTTCAAATCAATCATATAATTTTCGTATGTTTTACCAATTTTAATCATTGATCCTGTTGAAAGCATATTCAAAACCATTTTTTGAGCGGTACCCGCTTTTAATCTGCTTGATCCTGCAATAACTTCAGGACCAACTTCTATGCAAATAACAAGTCCTGCATCTTCAGCTATTTTAGCTTTTGAGTTACAAGTAATTGCAATAGTTTTTGCATTTACTTTATCAGCTTGAGCCAAAACACCCAACAGATATTTAGGATTTCCGCTTGCTGAAATAACTACACAAACGTCTTTATCAGTTAAAACTTCAGCATCTTTAACACCGTTTTCAAAATTGTCTTCAGCACCTTCAACTGCATTTACAAAGGCTTCCTTGCCTCCTGCAATAATCCCTTGAACCATATCTGGTGCGACACTAAAGGTTGGGGGACACTCTGAAGCATCTAAAACTCCTAAACGTCCTGATGTTCCAGCACCAAAGTAGAATAATCTTCCACCTTTTAAGAACTGTTTTGCAATAACGTCAATAGCTTCTGCTATGTGTTCAGCTTCTTCCTCGACAGAAAGCGCTACAAGTTTGTCTTCTTCGTTCATTTTTTTAACCATATCTATAGTTGAAAGAAGATCAATATTTTTTGTGTTCTCGTTCCTATATTCGGTAATTACTTCGCTCATAATACCTACTCCCTAATAAACTATTACACTAATTTAACCAAATTTGCCATTTCAATTGCAGTTTTAGCAGCATCAGCTCCTTTATTACCTGCTTTTGTACCAGCTCTTTCAATTGCTTGTTCAATGTTATCAGTTGTTAACACACCAAAGATTACTGGAATACCTGTTTCTAAACTTACATGCGCAACACCTTTAGAAACTTCTGCACTCACATAATCAAAGTGAGGTGTAGAACCTTTAATAACTGCACCTAGAGTAATCAATGCATTATATTTACCTGATTTTGCAAATTTTTGCGCTGCTAATGGAATTTCAAAAGCTCCAGGAACTTTTACAATATCAATATTATCATCAGACACACCATGACGTTTCAACTCATCAATAGCTCCTGACAATAGTTTTGAACCTATAAAATCATTAAATCTAGATATAATAATACAAAATTTTTCGTTATTTGTGGTAAGCTGCCCTTCAAATGTTTTCATTTCTATACTCCTTTGCCTATATTTTACTACACGGAGGGCTAATTTACAATAAGTGGGGTGAAAATCTTATAAAAAATATATAATGCTGCAACAATCAATAAAAATCCACTTATTCGCATCAAAATATCTGAAACTTTATAAAAACTACCCATATTTTTCAAACGTGATGTTAAAAATCCTGCAACAATTAAAATTAAACCTTGACCTAATGAAAATAAAAATAACATGATAATTGCATTTAAAATATTTGCTGAAAGTGATGCAAACGCCATAATCCCTGCTAAAATTGGTGTAGAACAAGGAGTTCCAACAAGTGCAAAAACTCCACCTAACAAAATCGGATACAAGTAAGTATGATGTGCGTCATTTTTTGGCATTTCTTTAATTAAAACTGGCAATTCAAAATCAAGAAAGCCAATAAGTTTTAACCCCATAATCAACACTATTGATGCTAATACAAGTCCAAAATAGCCACTTGCAAATGATGCAAAAACTTTACCTGTAATTGCACAAATTATACCAATAATTGTGAAAATAATAGCAGTTCCTAGTACAAAAAATATCATTTGTAAAAGCGTTTTGGCAGGTTTCGCATCTGAATACCCGCCTACATAACCAATAATTATCGGTAACATTGATAATGAACAAGGTGAAATAGATGCTATCAATCCGCCGAAAAACGACAAGGCAAATAAAATTAAAACACTCGTGTTATTTGTAAAAATATCAGCGTAATCCATTATTTAAGCCCTTTCAAGTGATTATCCATTTCGTCTTTTTCTATAGCACCTTCAATACGTTTAACTTGATTACCATTTGAATCAATCAAAATAATCGTTGGTACTAAAGTTACATTGAATTTTTCAATTTGTGAATTTGTGAAAGATGAACCATCTTGAACAGGAATTTCAGTCAAGACAATCGTTCCTTCGTATTTCGGAAAAATTTCTGCAAAAATTTCCGTCATTTTTTGGCAGTCCAAACACATTGACGAAGTAAATTTCAAAACTTGAGGTTTGCCGATTACATCATTAGGTTGTGCAGTTGTTGCGGTTGACTTTGTTAATGCCATATAAGCGACAATAGGAACTAATAATATTAATAAAATAATAATCAGATTTTTCTTCATTTTTCTCTCCTTATGTTTCTATCTTAGCATAAAACATTTGGAAAAATTCAACAACCTCAACTGGGGGATAAAATATAATCAAAGTGGGTGAAATTTCACCCACTTCTCTAAAATTTATAAGGATAATCGTCTTTAAATTCCCAATTATCAAATTCTAAAAGACATGAACAATATTTACCGTATTCAGTACACGCTGCTAATGCCTTTTCTCTAGTGGTTTGCTGTTGAGTACCTTCATCTCTACACCCAAAAGACCTTTCTGGATAACGATAATGCAAATTCATTGCACTACCACATTGTAAAAATTCAAAATGACCAATTCCAGCAATACTATTTTCATCATATCCATTTGGGAAATAAGCAAAGTGAGCGCAATGACCATTATTAAACATAAACTGGGATCCATCTGTAAGTGAAATAATCAATTGAGAATCATAAGTTGTATCATCAATATTTGCGACCTTAATATAAGGTGCATAATATTTATTCCAATATGATAAAGCATTATTTTTTTGACCAATGAAATCTAGACTTCCATCTTCATTGTATGCCATATCTGGTTTGTTCCAAGTTAAAGCATTCCCATTGTCAACTTCTGAAAGACTAATTGCTTGGCTCATCATACTGTAAAATCTTTTTATTTTGGTTTCTGTTGTTTGTTTTTTGTAATTACTTATCAATGTCGGTATTGTCATTGTTGCAACGACACCGATAATTGCTAGGGTGATTAGGACTTCTGCCAAAGTGAAGGCGGATTTTTGGGAAGTGATCAAGTGACTAGGTGACCAAGTGATCAAGTTCTTTACAGTTTTTTTCATAACTTTTTTCCTTTCGTTTTTTTTATATGTACTACTATTTTTTAAATTACTGTTCTTTACTCCCCTCCCTCATAATGGAGGACTTAAATTTTCTATATAACAAAACAAGATTGTACAAGATCTGATTCTTGTTAACAACCTTTCAAATTTTAAATTATTCAACCATTCAACGGCAGATATGCCTAAAACCCAGACTAGGAGAGTGTTTCTACCCCCCCCCTAATATGCTTAGGGAGTTAGTATTTAAGTAAGTTATAAAGTTTTTTACTTGGTTTTTAAGCATTGCTCTCCATATTTTTTTATAAGTTACTAGGATACTAAGTTCTTTTATTTGTAAATTCTTAGTGCCTTACTGCCTTAGTATCTTAGTGCCTTCTTCATCTTACCATTTTTTTTAACTTTTGGCAATAAATTTTGAAACGCTATTTTATTTGTTTAAAAAATTCTTCAGAAATCAAATGTGAATATTTTTCTCTTTCGTTTATAGAAATAAGAATTCTTTCTTTGCCCTCATTAGTTTTTGCAACAGCAACTATGCCAGAAATATCATCAATTGGAAATTTCTTTATTTTAGCTTCAAATTTTATATAAGGAGAAGCTATGCCGTATGAATTTATATAACCTTTTTTAGTGACGGCTATGTCTTCAACAGATATAGCCTGATATTTTACTTTTTTTATAGTTGTTTTAATTTTTTCTTCTATATTCTCAGATTGTAAATCTTCAGCAGAGATAAGTGATTTTGATCCTGAATCAACAACAATCATTTTTTGTCCTGTAGCTTTGTGTTCTGCGACAACTGCGTTATATCCCATAAGTCCTGTTGCTTTTTCGATTTCAAACTCTTCGTTTATATTAGAAAAATCTCCAACTTTTTGTGCTTTTTCAATCATTGTTGATTGAGAAGGATTAACCCAATTTCTTAACAAATCCATTACAAGCTCTTTCCCTCCGAGTGACAAAAATCCAATAACGGCAAGCGTTAATATAATAGCTCTGATAATATTTCTTAAACAACCCATACTTTTAATTCCTTTTATGCTATAATTATAACCATGACAAAACCTGAAATCAACAACGTAAACAGTTGGGAAGTTCAACTTGAAGATACAACCCCTGTTATGCGTCAGTATTTAGAAATAAAAAGAGAGAACATAGACAAAATTTTATTATATCGCTTGGGTGACTTTTACGAAACTTTTTTCGAAGATGCTCATATTATGGCGAAAGAACTTGAGCTGACTTTAACAGGTCGTGATGCTGGTTCTATTGGCAGAATTCCATTGGCTGGTATTCCTGCAAAAGCTGCAGATAGCTATATTGAAAAATTGGTACAGAAAAATCTGAAAGTAGCTATTTGTGAGCAGTTGGAAGATCCAAAGTTTGCTAAAAATTTGGTTAAACGTGGAGTTACAAGGATTATTACTGCTGGAACGATCACAGAAAGTAATTTTTTACAACAAAATACAAACAATTATATTTGTGCAATGTATAAAGATGAAAAAAGCGATCTATATGGTTTTGCTTATACAGATATTTCTACAGGTGAATTTAAGACAACACAAGCGCCATTAGAACTTATTATAGCAGAACTTGCAAGATTAAATCCTGCTGAAATCGTTGCACCATCTATTAGACAAGAAATTAAGCCATTTCAGATAGTTCCTGATGAAAAAATCAACCTACCTGAGCAAATAACAAAATTGTACAACTGTTCCAAAATTCCTGTTTCAGTTTTTGAACCTGCTTTTGCTGAAAATAATTTGAAAGCAGTGTTTGAAGCCACAAGTTTAGATGCTTTTGGTTATGAAAGATATAAACTAGGTTTTAGAGCTTCAGGTGCTCTGCTTGCTTATGTTTGGGAAACTCAAAAAGGTAATATGCCAAAATTTGACAGGATTGAAAGCTATGAACTTTCTGAGTATATGATTGTTGATGCAAGTACAAGAAAAAATCTAGAACTGACAGAAACTTTGAGAGAAAAAAATAAATATGGCTCTTTGTTATGGGCAATTGATAAAACTAAAACGAATATGGGCGCTCGACTTTTAAGAAGTTGGGTTTGTCAACCGTTAAAAAATGTTGATGATATTTTAAAACGTCAAGATTCGGTTAGTGAATTCGTTGATAAAAAATCTATCAGAAGAAAATTGTCAAATCTTTTAGAACGAATTTACGATATACAAAGACTTTCCACTCGTATAAGTAATGGGTCAGCAAATCCAAGAGATTTTGTTAGTTTGAAAACGTCATTGCTTGCACTTCCTGAAATGTTGGATTGTACGCAATCTCTACGTAACAACCCTCTTTCGGGTATTGAACAATATAGAACTGAAATTGTAGAATATGCAAATTTGATTGAGCGTACTATTGTTGATAATCCACCAATATTGATCAAAGAGGGTGGAATTATAAAGCCGGAAGTGAATGCAGAATTAGACTACTTTAGAGATTTGTTAACCGGTGGTGAAAGATGGTTAAGAGATTTTGAAGAATCAGAAAAAGAACGTACAGGTATTAAAAATTTAAAAGTTGGTTATAATAAAGTATTTGGCTATTTTATTGAAGTTACTAATTCTTATTTAAGCATGGTGCCTGATACTTATATAAGAAAACAAACTCTAACAGGTGCAGAACGTTATATTACAGATGAACTAAAAAAACACGAAGATGATGTTCTATCTGCACGTTTCAAATCAACAGAGCTTGAATACAAACTATATTGTGATTTTAGAGAGTATTCAAAAGAATTTGTAACCAAAATCAGAGAAATCGCTGATGCAATCGCATATGCAGATGTTGTAACTTCCTTGGCTGAGGTAGCAATAGAAAACAATTATTCTAAACCTATTATTGATAATTCTGATGACTTGGTTGTTAAAAATGGCAGACATCCTGTATTAGAAAAGATTTTACCTTTAGGTGAATATGTATCAAATGATTTGGAATTAAAAAGTAACTCATTGGATATGACACAATTTATGATTTTAACTGGTCCTAACATGGCTGGTAAATCAACATATATGCGTCAGAACGCATTAATTATAATTTTGGCACAGATTGGGTCTTGGGTTCCTGCAGATTATGCAAAAATAGGTATCGTAGATAAAATATTTACTCGTGTAGGTGCTTCTGATGACTTGACACTTGGGCAATCTACATTTATGGTAGAAATGATTGAAACAGCTTGCATTTTGAATTCAGCTACAGAAAAAAGTTTTATTTTATTAGACGAAATTGGACGTGGTACAAGTACGTATGATGGTGTTGCGATTGCTTGGTCTGTAGCGGAATTTATTGCAACAAAAATTAAAGCAAGATGTATTTTTGCAACTCACTACCATGAGTTAAATGTTATGACTAATACTTATCCACAGATTAAAAATTACAGGATTACAATTTCTGAAGAAAATGGTGAAATTGAATTTTTGAGAAAAATTGTACAAGGTGGTGCAAGTAAAAGTTATGGTATTCAAGTTGCTAAAATGGCAGGTTTGCCGAGTGCCGTTATAAAACGTTCTCAAGAATTAATGACAAAAATGCAACGAGATTTTTCAAATAACTTATCAACACGTAAAAAATCAGATATGCTTGAAGTTCAAGTTCCTCAGCTTAATCTTTTCAATTAAATGGTTGATGTAAACAGATTGCGTAATGTTATAATTACCTTGTAATAGAGAGGTAAATATGGCTATAAGAATTTTAATGTTATTGTTATCAATCGTAATTGCTGCAAATTTGATTATTATGTTAGTAAGTTTCATTTGTGGTGTTAATTTATACGAAAAGCATGCAAAAGCAATTAAAAATTGTTTCTTTGGATTTATTCTTTTAGTTGTAGTTATTTATATTACGTTAGCAATATTAGGTTTAGTATAGGAGAAAATATGATTAACAGACAAGTATTTGCAACACCACTTTTAGTATTTGCATTGATTGTAGTATTTATTGTTATTTGCAACCCAATTGCAATAGTTGGTGTAGGTGAACGTGGTGTTAAAGTTACGTTAGGAAGAGTTTCCCCAGAAAGTTATTCGGAAGGAATTCACTTAATTACACCGTTTATTTCAAAAATCAGAACAATGAATGTTAAAACTCAAAAAGACAATATCGTAACTTCTGTTTATACAAAAGATATCCAACAGGCAAAAATTTCTTATGTTGTAAACTATAATTTGCAACCAGAAAATGCACACAAAATGTACAGAGAAGTTGGTATGATGTATAAAGATACAATATTGATGCCTGTAGTTGAAGGTGTAATTAAAGACGTTATTGGTAAATGGAATGCTCAAGATTTGGTTGCGAACAGAGAAGAAGCAACAAATGATATTTTAGAAAAACTTGTTGGACAAATGAAAGACAAATATATTAATGTTACAGGTTTTCAAATTATCAATATCAATTACTCAGAAGTTTTTGAAAGAGCAATTGAAAGCAAAGTAACTGCTGAACAAGAAGCATTGAAAGCTAAAAACAAAACAGTTCAAATTCAAGAAGAAGCTAAACAAAAAGTTATCTCTGCTGAAGCTGAAGCAAAATCAATGTCTATAAGAGCAAATGCACTTACTCAAAATAAAGCATTGGTTCAATATGAAGCTGTTCAAAAATGGGATGGCAAAATGCCGACTTATATGATGGGAGATTCAGTTCCGTTCATAAATATAAAATAATAAATATAAATAAAAAGTGTCTGTGAAAACAGGCACTTTTTTTATGCTAAATTTTGTAAATTTTTTTGTTAAAATAGCAAAAAAATCTGTTAATACGGTTTAATATGAAAGAAAAAGGAGTAGGAATGTCAATAGGTAGTATTTCAAATATCAGTTTTAGACAGGCATCACCATTTCCAATGGAGAAAAACCAAGGCTATTTTATGCCAATGCCTCAAACTGTTTCACCGCAAGAGCAAATTCCTCAACAAGCACCTCAAGTTATAGTAGTCAAAGAAACTGTAGAACCTCAAGAAGAGAAAAAGAAAAAAGGCGGATTAAGAAATACTATTGCAAAAATTGCCAAATTCTTTACAACAGCAAGTGAAATGACAAAAGCATCTGCAAAAGCATTGTGGTACGGAACAACATCTGGTGCTGCGACATTAGCTGGATTTTGGGCTTTAGGTGCAGTACCTAAACAGATTAAAAACAAATCGTTCAAGAAAGCATTTACAGAACCGTTAAAATCTATAAGTACAAAAGGCAAAGTTATTGCAGGTCTTGTTGCATTAGCGGTTGCATCAGTACACATTATCAAGGGTGTATTAAGATCTAACCAACGTGCGGCTAATGTTGAACATCAACTAGATGTAGAACACGTTACACCTTAGTGAATCATGTTTTTGTAATGCTCGTTATAAAAATCACCGAAGCGGTCTTCAAGAATAGCTTCCCTGCATTTTTGTGAAAATTCGATTAAGAATTGAATGTTGTGAATTGACAATAATGTTGAAGCTGTGCTTTCGCCACAACGCCACAAATGTCTGATATAAGCCCTTGAATGATTTTGACAAGCATAACACTGACAACCTTCAACTAAAGGTTTGCTATCATCATAAAACTCTTTGTTTTTAATATTCTTTTTGCCGTTCCAAGTAAAGAAAGAACCATGACGAGCGTTTCTTGTCGGTAAAACGCAATCAAACATATCAATACCACGTTTAATGCCATCTAAAAGGTCTTCAGGAGTTCCAACGCCCATTAAATAACGAGGTTTGTTATTTGGTAATAGTGGAGCAGTGAATTCTGTAAAATGATTCATAACGTCTTTAGGTTCACCGACACTCAATCCACCTATAGCGTAACCGACTGCATCATAAGTTGAAATTACGCTTGCACTTTCTTTTCTCAAATCTTCAAAAAAAGCACCTTGAACTATTGGAAACAACGCTTGTTTAGGATTTGTTTTGGCTTTAAAGCATCTGTCAAGCCATCTGTGAGTTCTTTCCATCGCTTTTTTAGCTGTATCGTATTCACAAGGATAAGGTGCGCATTCGTCAAACGCCATTATAATATCAGCACCGATATCTTGTTGGATTTCCATAGATGTTTCTGGAGAAATAAAGTGTTTTTTACCATCTTTGGGATCTCTAAATTCGACACCGTCTTCTGTGATTTTTCTTAAATTTGATAATGAAAATACCTGAAACCCTCCTGAATCAGTTAATACAGGTCTATCCCAATTCATCCAACCGTGAATACCGCCGAATTGTTTTATAAGTTTTGTACCAGCTCTTAAGTATAAGTGATAAGAATTTGCTAAGATAATCTGCGCATTTGTATTTCTGATTTGATCGCTGGTTAATGTTTTGACTGCAGAATTTGTTCCGACTGGCATGAAAATAGGCGTCAAAATTTTGCCGTGAGGAGTTGTTAAAATCCCTGCACGAGCGCCTGTCTGCTTACATTCGTGAACTAATTCGTAGTCAAAATAATTATTCGACATCTAAGTCCTCTACAACCAATTCAGACATGTTCTTGTAGTTTTCGCAAAGTTCTTCAGGTTTGAAGTAGATATCGATTTCTCTTTTTGCACTTTCAACACTATCAGAGCCGTGAACAACGTTATATTCCATAACCATAGCAAAATCAGATCTAATTGTTCCAACTTCAGCTTCGTTTGGATTTGTTTTACCCATAAGGTGTCTTGCTGCTTGAACTGCATTGTAGCCTTCTAATACCATTGCAACAACAGGACCACTTTGAATATAACGAATCAAACGTGGATAGAAAGGTTTGCCAACGTGTTCAGCATAATGTTGTTCTGCCATTTCTTGTGTAACGTTTAGTAATTTTAAAGCAATTACTTTTAAACCTTTTGACTCAAATCTTCTAATGATTTCGCCAGTTAACCCTCTTTTTACGCCATCAGGCTTTACCGCGACAAATGTTCTCTCTTCTGAATGCACCATGATAAATTCCTCCATTTAGTTCTATTGTACCATAAGTTCAAGAAAAAAGCCAATTTTAGAACTCATCTGATGAGATGAAGTTTAAACTTTTACGCATTTCTTTAAGATTTTTGTGTAGAAATATGCAAAGGATTAAGCATAATAGTATTGCTGCACTTATCAAACCGCACCAAAAACCTAGTAGCATAAGATTGTATTTGAAAGCTAAAGTGTAACCAACAGGAATGAAATATAACCAAAAACAAATAAAATTAGTTATCATAACAATTTTAGTGCGTTTTAGTCCTTTAAAAATCCCAGCCAATGATACTTGTAAGCCGTCAAATACTTGAAAACAAGCAAGCACATATATTACAGGCACAGAGATTTTTATTAAATCAATGTCTGTTGTAAATAACTTGACCAGGAAATCTGGAATGCTTGCAAATACTATTGAGCTACACGCCATAAATCCTACTGCAATTCCCATTCCTATAAAGGCATATCTTTTTAAATCAACAAAATTGTTTGCGCCGTTTGCAAATCCGACCTTGACTGCTATTGCATTAGATATTGCCAAAGGTACCATAAATGAGATTGAAGTTAAGGTGCAAACCAAATTTTGTGCAGCTGCGTAAACTCCTGAAACTTGTCCCATAAATACGGCAATTGAGTTGAATGCAACAAATTCAATCATTACGGCAAAAGAAATTGGCAAACCTACTTTTACAAGGGTTTTGTAATATTCTTTTGTATTAAAATATTCTCTAAATTTCATTATTTTGAAACAGTATATAAGGAGAGCAAATCCCATAAAGTACCGTACAATAAAACTTGCAATTGCAAGACCTACAACGCCAAGTGATGGTATTGGACCGAAGCCGAATACTAATATTATATTTAATAAAATATTTAAAAATACTGAAAATACAGTTACAAGATTTGGGAATAAAACGATTTCAAAGGCTTGTAAGTATTCTTTTAACGCTGCGTGCAGGTAGCCACCAAAAGTCGCAAATGCAGTAATAATCATATATTCTTTTATCATAGGAACAAGTTTTGCTTCAAAATTCATTACATCAATTAGTGGCACAAAGGCTAAAATTGCTAACATTATGACAAAAGCCCAAAACATTGCAAATCTGATTGTTGGATAAAAATATTTCTTCGCTGATTTTTTAGCACCTCTGTAATTTGATAAAACAGGCGAAACGCTTGTTACTAAACCTATACCAAAAGTTATAATACAATTTGATATTGCCGTTGCAATAGAAATTGCAGCAAGTGTGTCAGTTGAATGTCTGCCTGCGATTAAAACATCACCTGCAGCGATTAAAATAAATCCAAGATTACCCATAATAATGGGCATTGCTATGTTCAATAATTCTTTTGCGTATTGTTTAAATTCGGATAAATGCATAAGATAATTGTAGCACAAAATAATTGTCAAAATTTAGAAAATATGGTATGATGAAGAAGTGATCAAGGTTTTAGTGACCAAGTGATCAAGTAATATATTTTAAGGTTGGAAGATCCAACAGAATAGGAGAACGTAGTATGTTAAAAAGTGAAGCTATGACTGGCTTTAAGACCTTAGGGGGGGGGTAGAAACGCTCTCCTAGTCTGGGTTTCAGACATATCTGCCGTTGAATGGTTGAATAGTTTAAAATTTGAAAGGTTGTTAACAAGAATCAGATCTTGTACAACCTTGTTTTGTTGTATAGAAAATTTAAGTCCTCCCTTGCTAGGGAGGATTTAGGTGGGTGGACAATAGATTAACTTCTTGATCACTTGATCACTGATATCTTGGTCACATCAAAATAACCACCCACCCCCAGCCCCTCCCTAGCGAGGGAGGGGAGTAGAGAACAGTAATTTAAAAAATAGTAGTACATATAAAAAAATGAAAGGAAAAAAGTTATGAAAAACCCAGTAAAAAACTTGATCACTTGGTCACCTAGTCACTTGATCACTTCACAAAAATCCGCTTTCACTCTTGCTGAAGTTTTAATCACCCTCGCAATTATCGGCGTAGTTGCAGCAATGACAATCCCAACTCTTGTTGCTAATTATCAAACAAGAGCTTGGAATACTTCTGCTACTGTATTCGACAGAAAACTTACAGAAGCCTTAAAAGTTATGAACACCCAAGGCACTTTAGCAGGGCTTAAAACTACAGAAAATTTTGTAGAAGAATTATCTAAACATTTAAAAATAACTAAAACTTGTACTAACGATAAATTAATGGATTGTTTTAGTGAAGAAGTATTTTGGGGTGCAGGTACTGCAACTCCTGAAGCAGTTGATATGACAAAAATTAAAACTGCTAAAAACTTTGGACAAAACGATTGGGGTACAAATATTGTAGGTATTCAACTTGCAAACGGAACAAATGCTTTGGTTGCATATAATCCAACAAATACTTGCAACCAAGATCCTTATTCTAACCAAATTACTGGAGAAAAATGCTTAGCAATTCTTTATGATACATCTGGGTCCAAAAGTCCTAATACAAGTTCAAAAGACTTAAGAAGTAACAGTAACGTAACAAAACTTGGTAGTGCTTGTGCAATAGAAGTAAATGGTAAATGTTTTAGTGCACCATTCTTTCCTGAACCAATGAGTTACGCAGATTGTGCAGGTGAAAATGCAACAAGCGCTTATACAACCACAACCGCAGGATCTTACGCACAAAGCCTCGGTATCGCACAGTGTTATTATGAAAATGATAAATGGGCAGGAGCAGTAGAAGCATGCGGTGGCACAGGCAACATGCCAGATGAAGATGACTTAACTGCAATAGCACAACTACTATATCCATCAATAACAGTAAGTAGCACAGCTACAACAACATATTGTGCAAAAGATGAAAACAATAGCTACACAAAATGTAGAGAAACAGAACTAGCACTTTCTTTAGGCTTTAAGAACGAATCAGGAACACTCACTGATTCTCAAGGGTTCTATGTTTGGTCAGGCGTGGAGAACGGTAACTACGACGCGTACGGCAGGTACTTCGGCCCTATCTACACGGGCCGCGGCAACTACGGCGGCCGCAGTGCCTCCTGTCTTATGGCGGTCTGCTTAGCTAAATAATAGTAATGTAAAAGCGTAAAAATATAAATCTTATCGGAGTCTATTTTTAGGCTCCGATTTTTACAACTATTTCTTATTCGCAATTACTAATCTACAGAGAAGATTTCTTTGATATCTTCCATAGTAAGTGATTTAGTGATATTTCTGTCAACCGAAATTACGCTATCAACAAGATTTCTCTTAACTGTTTTAAGTTTTTGGATTTTTTCTTCAACAGTATTTTTAGTAATAAGTCTATATACAAATACTTTCTTAGTTTGTCCGATACGGTAAGCACGGTCTGTTGCTTGGTCTTCAACCGCAGGGTTCCACCAAGGGTCATAGTGAATAACGTAATCTGCACCTGTCAAGTTCAAACCAGTACCACCAGCTTTCAAACTGATTAAGAAAATTGGAATTGACGGAGTTGAATTAAATCTTTCAACTGCAGCTTGTCTGTCTTTTGTTTTACCAGTCAAGTATTCGTAATCAATACCTTCACGTTCAAGCCAAGCCTTAACAATGTCTAGCATGTCAACAAATTGGCTAAATAAAAGAACTCTGTGACCCTCTGAGATAATTTCTTCAAGCATATATTTAAGTTTTTCAAATTTACCAGAAGATATAATATTTTTAACGTTATCTTTGTCATAAAGTCTAGGGTGACAACAGATTTGACGTAATCTAAGTAACGCAGAGAAAATAGAAAGTCTGCTTTTTTCCAAACCATTTTGTTCGATACTCTTGAACAATTCTTCTTTTGTACTGTCCAAAACCTGTAAATAAAAATCTCTTTGTTCGTCTGTAAGTTCACAGTATGCAATGTTTTCAACTTTATCTGGCAAGTCTTTTGCAACATCTCGTTTCATACGACGTAAGATGAATGGATAAATTTGCAATTTTAAACGTTTTTCAACAGTTTTGTCCTGACGTTCCATAATCGGATTTACATATCGATAGTTGAAGTCTGCAACGCTGAACAAGAAACCAGGCATCAAGAAATCAAATACTGACCAAAGTTCTTCCAATTTGTTTTCAATTGGCGTACCAGATAATGCAAGTTTATGTTGTGCCTGAAGTTTTTTGACTGCTTGAGCCGTTTGTGACATTGCGTTTTTGATGTTTTGAGATTCATCTAGAATAATATATCTAAAATTGATTTCTTTTAATTTTTCAATATCACGTCTGACTAGCGCATAACTTGTAATTACAACATCATAATTCGGAATTTCTTTAAACATTTGCTTACGTTCTACACCTGCAAGTTTTAAACAACTTAATGTAGGTGCAAATTTTTGGATTTCAGATTCCCAGTTGAATACAACAGTTGTCGGACAAATTACCAAAGTCGGCATAGGACCGTCTTCTTCTTTTGCTTTTTGAACTGCGGTCAAGGCTTGTAATGTTTTACCAAGACCCATATCATCAGCCAAAATTCCGTTCAAACCATATTTGTACATAAACCATAGCCAACCAAAACCTTTTGTTTGATATTCACGAAATTCTGCGTTTATACCTTCAGGAAGTTTTAAATCTTCCGTTGTTGAGAATGTTGACATTTGTTGCCAGAATTTTTCAAAATCTTCGCTTAAAATAAGTTCAACACCAAGGTTTTTAAGCTCATTAATCAAGCCTGCACGATATGTTTTTACGGTAAATCTGTTGTCTGGAGTTCTATATACATCAAACGAGTTAAATGCTCTCATCATTGCATAAATATTTTGTGCTGGATATTCAACAAAACCTAAACTTCTGATACGTGCGTATTTTTCACCGCTTTGAATTGTGTCATAAATATCGTCAAAGTTAATGATTTCTTCACCAGCTCTGCCGAAAATATGGATTTCAAAACTGTCAGATGCTTCTTCACTAAATTTGATTTCAGCGCAAAGTTGGAACGGATTTTCCATTAATTTGAAGAAATTCATATCGTCTTTTTCTTCAAATTTCCAGCCGTCACCTGCCTGTTTTATGTAATAATTATAAAAATCAATTGCGTTTTCTTTTTCCAAAGCCAAGTTGTTAGTCTGCATTGGAACAAATTTACAAGCCAAAAGCATATTGTATGCTTCTTGTTCGTGACGAGCATTGCGTTTAATCCAATAAATTAAATCCTCATCAGCTTTTTTAATTGTAATGTATGGTGTTTTTTCATTTGTGTTTTTAGAAAATGGAACTTTAACACCATCATATTCAAATTCTAAAGAAGCCTTCAATGATTGATCGTAATCGATACCAAGAGTTACAATATTCAATGGTGGACGTTCTTCCAACATAAGTTTTGAAATATTTTCAGCAATTTGAACATCCATAATCTCACGAAGTTTTGGCAATTCTTCGTAAATAAATTTGCCGCCATCTGCATCTTTTAAATCCGTAAATGAAGACTTAAGCAGGTTTTGTGGAATTGATTGCATTGCAATATTAGTTGGGAAAATTATGTTTTTGTATCTTCCCCATTTCAAGTGTCTTGAAAAATATCTTACTTCCTCAAATGGATAAACGTCATCTTTATCAGGTCTTTGCCATTCTAAAGACAATAATAGTGTTCCTGCTTGTGAACTGTTTACGTAAAGTACGAGTTTCCATTCTTCGTCCATAAATTTAAGACGTTGTTTTGATTTTTCGTCTAACACTTCATCAGCCATAGCTAATAAACTAAACATAGGACCGAATTTGGTTATAGGAATATCGTACCAGCCAGCTTTTTTATCTTGACGAGAAATCTTTAACAATTCTTTTAAAATATTTAACTCAACTTTTTGTGAGTTGTTCAATTCAAAATTTTTATCTTGTTTTTGTGCTTCAATAAGACCACGCAAAATTGGCTCAATTTGTCTTACAACTTTTCCTGTTTCTCTTGACATTACAAGAATTGAGAAGAAATTAGCTTTTCTTTTTGGGTTGAAGTGGAAAATATAATTCCCTGTTGGTGTTTCAGTCAAAGCAGTATTTTCATCAGGGAATTCAGTTTCGATACCGAATTTTGTTTCCATCCAATCTTCGTAAGCGTGTTCATCAATAGCTTTTAATGCTACTGCAACAGCGTGTTTGCACCATTCTTCTTTTAAAGGACAATTACAACGTGCCGTAACACCGTTTTTCTTAAAAATAAGGTCCGTGTTATAGTGGTCTTGGAAGTTACCTTTCACTTTTCCCATATAGAAATTTTTTTCAGGATAAGTGTCGAACACCATATCTTTAAGGTGGTATTCGTAACCTCTTCGCCAACTGCCTGCACTGGCATGGTCTTTTATAAACTTATAATTGAATTCCTCTACAGCCATTTGTGGAGTATAATCTTCCTCTTTTTAAGGGTTTAACATCGGATATAGATTTTATCTATAAGCCCTTACATCTTTTATTATACTACAACTTTTAAATAATGCAATAAGGAAAATAAAAAACTCAGATTATATCTGAGTTTTTTATTATGTTTTTAAGCATCTCGTACCCTTTTTAAGTATTATCCAATTAAAAATAAATGATATCCGAACGCAAAGAATGTTCCAAAGATTGCACCAACGACAACTTCAAGTGGTGTATGCCCCAAAAGTTCTTTTAATTTTCCTCCAACAGCTTGCAAATCGTGGTGATAGAAATCGTCCATCATTTTGTTTAAGCATGCTGCAGTTTTGCCTGCATTACGTCTTAAACCTGCTGCGTCATACATTGTGATAAGTGCATATCCCATTGCAACTGCAAAAATTAAAGAATCAAATCCACCAATAATGCCAACTGATGTACTCAAACCCATAACACCTGCAGAGTGAGAGCTTGGCATGCCACCTGTTGTTGTGAATATTTTGAAATTAATTTTTCTATTTTTGATTGTAAATAAGAAAAATTTAATAACTTGAGCCAAAAATGCAGCGGCTATACCACAACTAATAGCTTCATATCCTGTGTTTAAAATTTCTAAATCCATTAAATTCCTACTCTCTTTTTGATAGCGTCGATAATCTCTTTGAAAACGACTGACTCTTGAATTCTATCATAACATTCATCTAAAAGGCAAGTTAGTTTACATTTTGCATTTTCTATTCCGTATAGATTTGTATATGTGAGTTTTTCGGCAGTTTTGTCTTTGCCTAATGTTTTCCCCATTTCTTCAAATGTTGAAATTTCATCTAAAATATCATCAGAAATTTGGAATGCAAAGCCAAGTTTTTCTGCAAAATCTGTTAAATCGGCTATTTGTTTATCAGTAGCGTTTGCGATAATAGCACCAGATCGTATTGCCAATTTGAATAAATCTGCAGTTTTGTGTGTATGAATGAAGTTTAGAGTTTCTGCTGCGTTTTTAGGATATTTTTTTTCTGATTCTATATCAACAACTTGTCCTGCAATTACTCCATAAGCGCCTGCGTATTGAAAATATTCTTCCAAAAGTTTTAATAATTTATCACTTCCTAAATTTTTAGAATGTTTTGTGATGATTTGTGGAGCATAAGTTAATAGTGCATCTCCTGCAAGAACTGCAGTAGCTTCACCAAAAACCTTGTGATTTGTGGGCTTTCCACGACGGAAGTCATCATTATCCATACAAGGCAAATCGTCGTGAATAAGTGTCATTGCGTGATACATTTCAATAGCGCAAGCTGTTGGAATAGCATCTTCAATGTTTCCACCAAGCATTCTGCAGGTTTCCAAGCACATAACAGGGCGAAGTCTTTTGCCTGGAAGAAGAACGGTGTAGCGCATGGATTCAAAAAGTTCATTTGGATATGCGGTATCCATAAACCTTTCCAAATTTTCGTTTACTAAATTTATTAAATTATTCATCTTCCTCCAATTCCTTATAAATTTGTTGCTTCATTGTGTTACGTGCAGATTGACGTTTTTTGCTTCCGATTTTTGCAACTTGTTTATCGTTCACGATCTTTTTAGAATGCTCGACTTTGCGACCTTCATATTTTACTCGTTCTTTATATTCACGAGCTTCTTCAACAAAAGCCAAATAACTTTCGTATCTCGAAATGTCTATTTTATCTAAATTTGCTAATACTGAACAACCGTCTTCGTTTATATGTAGGCAGTCGCCATATTTACAACAACCTCTATATTCTGCAATTTCGTCAAATAATAAATCAACATCAGCTGGCATTATAAAATCAAATCTGACATTACTAAAGCCTGGAGTGTCAACCATAAGAGAATCTTGATTGATTTTTAAAATCTCGCAGTGGCGTGTTGTGTGAGTGCCTCGTTGTAATTTTTCACTAACTTCTTTGGTTCTTAAATTTAAGTTTGGGTTCAGAGCGTTTACCAAACTTGATTTTCCAGCACCTGAACTTCCACAGAGTACGCTGACTTTCCCTTTTAAGAGTTTTTCAAATTCTTTTAATCCTTTATGCTCTGTAGCTGATGTAAAAACAACTTCATATCCGAGATTTTCGTATATTGAAAGAATTTTATCTTTTAGATGTCTATCCCATTTTAAATCACTTTTGTTGAAGCATAAAACAGGTTTTATTCGGTGATATTTTGCAAGTGCAATGTATCTGTTTAATTGTGTTAAGTTTAAGTCTGGTTCTTTCAATGCTGAAACAATTACAATTTGATCAATATTTGCAACACTTGGGCGAGAAATATAGTTTTTTCTATTGACGATACTTTCAATTACGCCACTATTAAATTCAACAAAATCGCCAACTAAAATTCTTTCTTTTTGTTTTTTTAAAACTTCGCGAATTTTGCATTCATAGGATTGTGTACCGTCGTACACATAATAAAAATTCGAATGAATTTTATAGATTTGTCCAAGTGTCATAATAGCCTTATAATAGCACATAATCAAAGAATTGTTAAGCAATTTTGTAATTTTTGATGTTTATGGTATTATTTGTATATTCGAGAATATATATATTAAGTGAAAAGGGGAAAAATATGATTTCAGTAAACGACTTAAAAACAGGCTTGACACTTGAATTAGACAATGGTCTTTGGTCAGTAGTTGAGTTCTTGCACGTTAAACCTGGTAAAGGCGCAGCTTTTGTTAGATCAAAACTTAAAAACGTTGAAACAGGTCAGGTAGTTGAAAAAACTTTCAGAGCTGGTGAAAAAGTTGCAAAAGCTATGTTAGACAGACGTGAAATGCAATACTTATATAAAGAAGGTAAAGAATTCGTTATGATGGATATGGAATCATACGAACAATTACAATTAACTGAAGACCAAGTTGGTGGCGGTATTAAATACCTTAAAGAAAACATGGTTGTTCAAGTATTGATGCACGGTGCAAGAATTATAGGTGTAGATATTCCGGCTCACGTAGAATTGGAAGTTGTTGACACCCCTCCAGCAGAAAAAGGTAACACTGCTCAAGGTGGTACAAAACCTGCAACATTGGAAACAGGTGCTGTTGTTAACGTTCCTTTCTTTGTTTCTAACGGTGACAGAATTAGAGTTGACACCAGAACTAATGAATATTTAGATAGAGCGTAGGCTTTATAAAAACGAAAGGTATTAAATATGAAATTTGATGCAGAATATATTGAAAAACTAGCAGAAATCATTGCTGATAAAGGTTTAACAGAAATTTCTTTAGAAGACGGTAATCAAGCTATTACAATGAGAAAAGACCTTTACACAGGTGCAGTTCAGGTTGCAGCTCCTCAAGTTGTTGCAGCACCTCAAGCCGCAGCTCCTGTTGCAACTTCTGCAGCTCCAGCTGAGCCAAAAGCAGAAGTTAAAAAAGGTCAAGCTGTTACTTCTCCAATGGTTGGAACTTTTTACAAAGCTCCATCTCCTGATGCAAAACCATTTGTTGAAGTAGGTCAAACAATTTCTAAAGGTGATGTTGTTTGTATCGTTGAAGCAATGAAACTTATGAATGAAATTGAATCTGAATTCTCAGGTAAGGTTGTTGAGGTTTGTGTAGAAGACGGTCAACCTGTTGAATTCGGTCAAGTATTAATGTATATTGAATAGTAATTTGAAGTGAGATAAATTTTTATTTATCTCACTTTTTATAGGATTATGGGTATGTTTAGAAAAGTATTAATAGCAAACCGTGGTGAAATTGCGGTTAGAATTATAAGAGCATGTAGAGAAATAGGTATTCCTACAGTTGCGATTTACTCCCAAGCTGATGCAAATTCTTTGCACGTTAGGCTTGCTACTGAGGCATATTGTATTGGACCTGCAGCAAGTGCGCAAAGTTATTTAAGCATTCCGGCTATTATGTCTGCTGCTATTGTTTCAGGTGCTGATGCAATTCACCCTGGTTATGGTTTTATGTCTGAAAGAGCTGATTTTGCTGAAATTTGTGCAAAACATAATATCAAATTTATCGGCCCTACACCAGAAGCAATGCAAAAAATGGGTGATAAAGCTACTGCTCGTAAAACAATGATCGAAAATGATGTTCCAGTTACTCCTGGTACAGGGATTCTAAAAACTCCAGAAGAAGTTAAAGAATTTGCTGCAAAAGTAGGTTATCCGATTATTCTTAAAGCTACTGCCGGTGGTGGTGGTAAGGGTATGAGAATAGTTAGAAGTGATGATGAAGTTGAAACAAACATGAGTTTGTGTCAATCTGAAGCTCAAAACTTCTTTGGTAATCCAGATGTTTATGCCGAAAAATTCTTGGAAAATCCTAGACACATTGAGGTTCAGATTTTGGCTGACCAATATGGTAACGTTGTTCACTTAGGCGAACGTGATTGTTCTATACAAAGACGTCACCAAAAATTAATTGAAGAAGCTCCATCACCTGCAATTGACGAAGCTACTCGTCGTGAAATGGGTGCCGCTGCAGTTAGAGCTGCTAAAGCTATCAATTATGAAGGTGCAGGTACTTGTGAATTCTTGCTTGATCACGATGGCAAATGGTATTTCATGGAAATGAATACTCGTATTCAAGTTGAACACTGTGTTACTGAAATGATTTCAAATGTTGATTTGGTACGAGAACAAATTATGGTTGCTGCTGGCGAAAAACTAGACTTTACTCAAGATGAAATTGTTTTGAGAGGTCATGCTATTGAATGTCGTATCAATGCAGAAAATCCAGCGAAAGGTTTTATGCCAAATCCTGGTAAAATCACAGGATATGTGACACCTGGTGGATTTGGTGTAAGAGTGGATTCTCATGTTTATCAAGACTATACAATCCCACCAAATTATGATTCTATGATCGGAAAATTAATTTGTTGGGGCAGAACTAGAAATGAAGCTCGTAGAAGAATGTATCGCGCATTAAAAGAATATGTTGTGACTGGTATTGAAACAACTATTCCTTTCCACCAAGATATTGTGGAAGATGAAGTATTTATAAGCGGAAACTTTAATACAGGTTTTATCGAAGAATATTATAATCGAAAAGGATTAAACTAAAAGATGAGCCATTAAGGCTCATTTTTTTTATATAAATTTCTAAATAAAAAAGGTGATTGCAAAGCAATCACCTTTCAATTTTTTAGCAAAAGCTAGAACTATTTGCCGTTAACAATAGTTTTGAATTTTTTACCAGCTGAGAAAGCAGGAACTGTTTTAGCAGCAATTTTAAGTTCTTTACCAGTTTGAGGGTTTCTACCAACTCTTGCAGCTCTTTTTCTAGCTTCAAAAGTGCCAAAACCAACTAGAGTAACTTTTTTGCCTTTAGCAACTGTTTTTTGGATTGTGTCAACCCAAGCGCTTAAAACTTCAGCAGCTTCTTTTTGAGTTACGTTAGCTTTTTTTGCAATCTCTTGTACTAATTCTTCTTTGTTCATAATTAAACTCCTTCTTATTTGTGTACATGCTTATTATAGCCTTAATTTAAAATCATGCAAGTAGTTTACAATATGTTAACATTCAAAAACATCTATTTGTACGAAAAATCTACACAAAAAGTAATAAATACATCAAAATCCAACTTTTTTTTTAGGTTTTTGGTACAATGTTGTTTGGGATTAAAGTATGAAAGAAAGAGTATTATTATTTGTTATAGTTTTTGCGCTGGGTGTGTTTATTTACATATTCCAAAGCTATTTTAATACACTGTGGGGTCTTGCATTCTTGATAACGGCAATGGCATTGTATGCTTTATTTACTAATATTGCGTACAAGATTAAAACTTATCAAATGAAAAAATATCCTCAAATTATCAACGAGAATTTTAAACCATTTGTTACCATTATGATTCCATCACATAATGAGGAGTCAGTTATTGCAGAAACTGTAGAAACCGTTTTGCAGTTAGATTACGAAAGATTTGAAGTTATAGTAATAGATGATAGAAGTACGGATAATACTGCATCTGTTATTAAAGATTTAGAAAATAAATATCCAAATGTAAAAGCCTTTATTAGGCCTAAAGATGCGTTTCCTGGTAAATCCGCAGTCTTGAATGATGCTATGGCATTTGCAAAAGGTGAAGCCATTTTGGTTTTTGATGCTGATGCCAGAATGGATAAAGACTTCTTATCAAAATTGGTGCCATATTTAGAGCCGAAAGATGTTGGAGCAGTTCAGGCACGAAAAGTTATTAGAAATAATGATATAAATATTTTAACTCGTTGTCAAAATAATGAAATGACTATGGATACACACTTTCAGGTTGGTAGAGATTCAGTAAAAGGTGCGGTAGAACTTCGTGGAAATGGTGAGTTGATAAAACGCGAGGCGTTGGAAGATATCAATGGTTGGAATAATTATACAATTACTGACGACTTGGATATGTCAACAAGATTGCATATCAAGGGTTGGAGTATAAGATTTTGCAAAGATGCAATTGTTTATGAAGAAGGCATAATGTATCTTGCTCCTTTATACAGACAAAGAAGGCGTTGGATTGAAGGTACAATAAGACGTTATCTTGAATATGCAGGTGATGTGTTAACTTCTAAAGATATGCCGTTGAGAGTTGGTTTAGATTTGGTTGCTTATATTTCTGAATTCATTATGCCGGCATGGTTGATTATGGAATTGATAATTCGAGGTTTTAAAATTCTTATTCAAGATGCTCCGTCAAATATGCTTTATTCTTCGTTGATTATTGGTTGTATGATTGCACTTGGATTTTTTATTGCTGCAAGATATAGTTTAAGACGATATGATAATTTATCTCGTATGCAAGCGTTAAAACAAGCATTTGAAACATCAATTTATTTGTTTATAATTTGGTTCCCATTAGTATTGTTTATTGGATTTAAGATTTTATTCATGAAGAAAGATATGAATTGGGGAAAAACTGCTCACGGTCTTGTTCAGCACGAACATGCAATCCAACGAGCTAAACAAAAAATTAAACAGGCAAAAGAAGAATTGAAAAAATTATTACTTAACAGATAGGAGAATAAAAATGGTAACAACAAATGTAATTGAAAGTGTTAAAAATAAAATTCGTGCAGTTGAGAATTTCCCAAAAGAAGGAATTATTTTCCGTGATATTACAACAGCATTAAAGGAGCCTGAAACCTTGGTAGAAATGATTGACTACCTTTGTGATCAATTCAAAGATGTTAAAATTGACTATATTGCAGGTATTGAAAGCAGAGGTTTTATTTTTGGTATGCCAATGGCTTATAAGTTAGGTGCTGGTTTTGTTCCAGTAAGAAAGCCAAATAAGTTGCCTGCTGAGACTATTTCACAAGAATATTCGTTAGAATATGGTACAGATAAAATAGAAATTCACGTAGATGCAATTCCTGAAGGTGCTAATGTATTGATTGTAGATGATTTGTTGGCAACTGGTGGGACTGCAGAAGCTGCTTGTAAATTGATTAAAAAAACAGGTGGAAATCTTGTAGGGATTGCGTTCTTAATTGAATTAGAAGGTTTAAAAGGCAGAGAAAAATTTGATAAAGATTTAAAAGTCGTTTCAATGCTTAAATATTAGAAAGCATATCTAATAAATCTTTATGCAACTTAACATTGTGGACTCTTATGTAGTCCACTTTTTTATTAACGGCAAGTGCATTTAAGGCAACTGTATAAATATCTTTTGTTAAGTTATCAGCTTCAGCCATATTTAGCAAGCTCTTACGTGAAATGCCAAGCATTACAGGGCAACCAAGTGAGTATAATTCTTCAATTCGGTTTATTATTTCAAAATTTTGTTCTCTAGTTTTTCCAAAGCCAATACCTGGGTCAATGATAATGTTTTCAAGTTTTATTCCATTAGAAACTGCAAGTTCAATTTTGCTCTTTAAAGCCAAGAAAATTTCGTCCATAAGGTTTGTGTATTCAGGAGTGTTTTGCATTGTTTCAGGCGTGCCTAGGCTATGTTGTATAATAACTTTTGCATTATACTTAGCAATTATATTAGGCATATTTTTGTCATAATCAAATCCAGAAACGTCGTTAATTATATTTGCTCCCAGTTTTAGACATTCTTCCGCTACAATTGAATCTCTTGTGTCTATACTGATTATGGGCTTGTTTTCTAAGTTGTTATTTATGTAATTCAAAATTGGTATAAGTTTTGATAATTGTACATCTTGTGGAACAGGTTTGTTGCCAGGTTTTGTAGATTCCGCTCCAATATCAATTATATCGGCGCCGTTGTTGATTAAATCAGTAAGATGCTTCGTTGCATCTTCAAAATTGTTATATTCACCTCCGTCAGAAAAAGAATCAGGAGTGATGTTTAAAATCCCAACAATTTTAGTTTTTGAGCAATTGTGTTTTTTGAAATTTATTATTTCAGCACCTAAATTTTTTAATCCAAAAGGTTGTCGGCTGAGTTTATCGGCAATTTTTTCTAATTGTGATAAACTTCCACCCAAGATGCAATCAGTTGTTTCAATTTTGCCTGTAATTGTTTCTCTATGAGTCGCACAATCTGCGCCAACTGATAAGGCCGTTTGTTTTAAAATATTAGCTTGAGGAATTGTCAGTCCGAAAATTTTTATGTTTTTATATTCAAATTTTTCCCAAGCCTTATGAATGTAAGATTTGTCAAAACCGATAGAGTTTAACTCTTGTTGAATATCGGTATTTGTAATTTCTTTTAAAATAAAATCGCGCATAACCGAAGTTTAGCACGATTTTATTTTTTTAACAATATATAATTAAGCTCCTTGAACTTTAGTTGCTTTTGTATAAGTTTCACCCATTTCGCCAAGTCCTGAAATGAATACGAATGCGGCTGTGATACCACCTACGATTCCTGAGGCTTTTGCGAATGCTTTGCTTTCAAATACAGGTTTTAATGTTTTAAATACGTTTGTTTTTTGGCACCAGTCAATGATTGCAGTTTTATACTGTTTTGCGTTTTGGAACATTTTACCCCAAAGAGTTGTGATCTGTTTACCAGCTTGACCAGCTTGTTTAATTTGTTGTGTTGTTTGTGTTGTTAATTGAACAAGATCTTCAGCTTTGCCAAATTTTTTGAATTGTTTTAAGTATTTAACACCACCGAAAGCACCACCGGCTGCAACACCAACGTCAGATACGTCAACTTGTCTGTCTTGATTTCCTGTATATGCTATATTACTACCTACTGCTGATATTGCCATTTTTTATTCCTTTGCTGCTTCTTGTATTGCAGAAACTCCACCAGAAACGCCACCGCTTACTGCAAATAGATTAACTATGCCGTTTTCTACTCTTTCACCAGTGACTTTATCTGCGGTTTCTTTTGCTGCCTTTTGAGCTGCAGCTGCTTTTTCTGCTACTTTTTTGCCAAAATCTGACTGTTTAAAGTCTTGCGCCCATTTTGCAACTTTTTGACCAAATTTTGACTCTTTTACGCCTTTTGCAACTTTATTAACAAACTTTCCAACTGCTTGTCCAAATGGTGATTCCGCAACTTTTTTGTAAAGTTTAACAATGAATTCGCCTACTGCTTTAGCACCTTTTACAATTTTCTCGCCAACATTTTGCATAAATGGTTTTTTCATTGCTCCACTTACGGCTTCAGCACCTTTTTTAACCACTTTTGCCATTCCTTGAGCACCATATTTCATACTCACAAAACCTAGAGCTGCACCAATTCCAATTGAAATTAACTTGCCGAACGCGCGAACAGGTTTTGGAACGTTAGTATCCTCAATAACCGAATTAAGGTCATTAAGTTGTTCTTCAAGAGCTGATCTGTCATTTTGATATTGCTCTTTAGAATAGTTGTAACGTTCTTTTTCTTGTGCTTCTACACCTCTAAAAGGTAATTGTTGCGATAATCTTACAGGTTGTACAGTTAACATATTTTCTCCAATTTACTTGCAAGCAGTTAAAACCACATAAATCTCTTTTTTTGTTAGAATGTCCCTTTTAAATTTACAAAATTTTACAAACTACCTTAATGCATTAATTATTACATATTTTGACTTAATTGTAAATAAATTTCAAGCCCTGATGTGAATTTCTCTTAATAAATTCTTTGTCAATTTTGTTCAAACAGTCAAACTTAGCTCCAAGCCATCTTGGCGCAATTAGGTTTTGTTTTAATCCGTTACCTGCAAGTCTGTGAATAGTTGTTTCTTTTGGTAAATATTCCAAAAAATCACAAGTTGTTTTTACATATTCATCTTCGCTCATAAAGTCAATTTCGCCGGCTCTGTAGATATTTGCAAGTTTTGTGTTTTCCAATGCGCAAAGCATATGGATTTTTACTCCATCAACTTTTAGATCTGCAAGTTTTTGAGCTGTTTGCATAATTTCGTCATAAGTTTCCCAAAGTCCAAAAATTACGTGTACGCATACGTTGATCCCTTTTTCTTTTGTTTGTTCATATGCTTTTAAAAAACAATCAAAGTCGTGTCCTCGATTTATTTTTTCTAAAGTTTTGTTGTGTATTGATTGTAGTCCATATTCTACCCACGTATAGTAGTCATCCTTGAGGGAAGCTATCAAATTTAATTTGTCATTATCAATACAATCTGGTCGAGTTCCGATTGAAATTCCTACTATGTCTGGGTGGTTAAGTGCAGAATTATATATTTTTTCAAGTTCCTTAACAGGTTTGTATGTGTTTGAATAGGCTTGAAAGTAGGACATAAATTTTTGAGCCTTAAATCGAGCAGATAGGGTTTCAATACCTGTTTCTACTTGTTGTTCGATTGATAAAAGATTTGAATGAGCTTGAGAAAAACTTCCGCCTTCGTCACAAAATATACATCCGCCTGTTGAAATTGTTCCGTCACGATTTGGGCATGAAAAACCAGCGTCAAGAGTTATTTTATAAACCTTGGCGCCGAATTTGTTTTTTAAATGTGCACTATACTGATTATAGCGTTTATCAGTATTGTTAAACATTATTCTTGGTCTTCGTTATCGCTCAAAATTGGATATACGTAGTGTTCACCGCAATTTGGACATACAACTTCTTGTTGTTTGCCGTCTTCTAATTTTGCGACTTCAAATAAAGTTTTGCATCCAGATTGAACGCATCTTACTGCCCAAGTAGGTCTGATTAATCTAGCCATAATAATTTTCCTCTTCTTTACAATATTATTTTAGCATTGAACTGCAGATTGTGCAAGTATTAAATAGTTGTCTAATATTATTTTTTTTTCTAACTTGTTAAAATTTTAAATAAAGGAGTGCTTATGAAAAATGTGTTAATTTTCTTGTCTATTTTTACAGTCGTTATGCTAGCGGTCATAGATGCAAAAGAGCGTATAAAGGAATTAGATACAATTGCAGGCAAAACTCCTGCTCAAGTCGAAATGAAAGATGATATTTTAAATCCTTCGAGGGATAAAACCAAAGAGAATGTAAATTTAGATATTCAATCTCAGCAAAATCGTAATAATTTGTTTAATCAGAAATTAAAAGAACAACAAAGTAACAATTTACCTCAAAGCAAGCAACCAAGTCCGTTAAATATTAAAAAGTAAATATTGTATCGCTTTGAATTTCGCCATAATCTTTATTATCTTGTAGTTTATTGTTAATACCTTCGAGCGCGTTCGGTCTAAAATCTTTTGTTTGAGTTTGTGCTGAAGGTTTGATTTCTGTTGTTATGATTGTTTTAGGATAAAATCTAAGTACAATATTTTCGGTTATATCTTTTGATAGAATTTCTTTGGAATATAGGCGTAATTTTTCCAGATGAGAAGTTGCATCAGCCATGTTTTTTGCCCAAAATCGAGCTTCGTTATCGCCAAGGGCGCGTTTGTATTTTCCACTCCACATAACGATATCATTTACGCTGTCAACCAAAACGGCATTTGTTTCTAATGAAAATCGATTATATGCTTCAAAAGCCGTTGTTATTTCCAAAATTTCCCAGATGTTTCTTCTTAGATTAGTTTGATTAACTGAACTTGAAATAAGAAGAATAGAGTTTGTGTCAAAAATCTCTGAAATTTTTTTCAATGCTATAAAATCAACAGTATTTGAATTTTTGAAACGATTAAGCGCAGTGATCGCATAAGATTTTATTTGTGGATTTTCCAAAATTTTTTTTCTTGTTTCATAAAGATTATAAGTTGTAATTTTTTTATTTAGGCTGAATGTATTTATAACATCATCTGCAAAAATCTCAGATGTTTCTGGAAAACAATAGTAGTTTTCGCAAACATTAAACAAATCAACAGGCAAAACCAACACCTTATATTGTTCTGCGTTTGCAAAGTTGCCAATTAACAAAAAAAATGTGATTAATAATTTAGCCCAAAACTTCATAATCAAATTATAGCACAATCATACGTGTAATGGATAATATTTTTGCAAAAATAAAGTAAAATAATACGAAAGGAGAAAAGTTATGGATTATAGAATTTTAATGGACAAAGCTATTGAGGCATCAAAGAATGCTTATTGTCCGTATTCTCACTTCCCTGTTGGCGCTTGTGTTTTGACCGACAATGGCAAAGTTTATCAAGGTTGTAATTTTGAAAATTCCAGTTTTGGTTTGACTATTTGCGCAGAAAGAAATGCAATTGGCTCAGCAGTTGTTGACGGAGAGAAAAAAGTTAAAGCTGTAGCTATTTATTCTCCCAATATGGAAGATTGTTACCCTTGTGGAGCTTGCAGGCAGGTTTTACACGAGTTTAAATCCGATAGTGGAATGGATATAATTACATTACGAGGTGATGAGCTTTCTGTTTCTCCTATTGAGGAACTTTTGCCAAAAGGGTTTAATCTATAATGTATTTTTTAGAACTCATTGTTAAAAAGTTTAAGAAAAAAGATGTTGCACAAAATACGTATGATCCTATGAACGAGCAGGAACCAGAAGAAGAATCTTGTGAGCATATTTTTATGCCGATTGATAGTTCAGGAGAAATCCTTTCTTGCCGAAATTGTGGACAAATAGTGCATAGAAAAGATTTAAAGGATATAAATTTTTTCAGACAAAAAGAGGGTTAGTCAAAACCCTCTTTCTGTTATATTTGTAAAAAATTTATTCTTCAACTTCTTCTTCGATTTCTTTAGTTGGGTAATCCATGTTTTTATATTTAAGTATGTAAGCTGCGCAACCAAATCCTTTATCGTTTATATAGCAGGAATCTCCTCGATCTGGTACTACCCCTTTGTCTTTTAATGCTGTAAAAGTGAATGTGTCAACCCCAATTTGATTTGGAGCGCTTTTTCCGTTAATATCTAGCCAAAATGTTCCTACTAAATCTTCGCCATCATTATTTGTAGGGTCATCTTTTATTCTAAACCATACGCTCATTCCATTTGTTAAAAGTATTTTGTAATATCTGTTGGATGTGTCGTAGGAAGTGTGGTCTTCTCCATTAAGGCGCTTATAAACGTCAGAAGATATACATCCCGAGTCTTGACCGCAATCTCTAGCAATTTTCAGATAGGGCGTTATGTAATTTGCAAATTCATTAACGTCACTAAATGTCCAGGTTGCTGTGGGGCCATTATCAACTTCTGATAAAGCTATTGTTTGACTTAATAATGAATAAAAAGTTTTTACTTTTGTGATTGTCGCTTTTTCTTTGTAGTCACTAATCAATGTTGGTATTGTCATTGCTGCAACAACACCAATAATTGCTAGGGTGATTAGGACTTCTGCCAAAGTAAAAGCGGATTTTGGGGAAGTGATCAAGTGACTAGGTGACCAAGTGATCAAGTTTTTTACAGTTTTTTTCATAACTTTTTTCCTTTCATTTTTTTTATATGTACTACTATTTTTTTTAATTACTGAGCTGTACTCCCCTCCCTCGCTAGGGAGGGGCTGGGGGTGGGTGAGCTTTTATTATTGTTAATAATCACCCACCTAAATCCTCCCTAGCAAGGGAGGACTTTTTCCTTGAAATTTGTTTTTCACATAACAAA
>SUTY01000091.1 GCA_015152455.1 Cyanobacteria bacterium SIG32 | reverse complement strand
ACAAGAAGTATTCAAGATAGGAGCAAAAAATGAGAGTAAAACGTGGTAATGTTAGTCGTTTAAGACACAAAAAAATATTAAAACTTGCTAAAGGCTTTAAAGGCGCTAGAAGCAGAATCTTTAAAGTAGCTAATACTGCTGTTATGAAAGCACTTAAATACGCTTACAGAGATAGACGTACTACAAAACGTAATATGCGTCGTCTTTGGATCGTTAGAATTAACGCTGCTGTTAGAGAACGTGGTATGAGCTATTCAAGATTCTTGAACGCTTGCAAAAAAGCTAACATTGTTGTTAACAGAAAAATGCTAGCTGACCTAGCAGTTAACGACAAAGAAGCATTTGACGTTGTATTTGAAGCTGCTAAAGCTGCAAAATAAGACGTTAAAAGCTAAATTTTAAAAAAAGGCTTCTGAGTTTTCAGAGGTCTTTTTTTTGTGTGAAAAAAGAGAGCGTGGATACGCTCTCTACTCGGGGTTTGTTGAGAAAATTTTTATTAGCGTTTTTGGAATACCATAACGTATTCATGCTTGAAGATATAGAATCCGCCTGCTAAAGCTCTGTAACGCCATAGGTTGGCTGTTTTACCTTTAGCTCTTTCATTGCCTTGCATATCTTTTACAATGATAGCTTTTAAAGCAAAGCCAAGTTTTTGCATTCTTGCCATACATTCAAAACCTAAAGGTTGAACTTCTGAATTTTTGTAGCTATCGCCGATAATTAGTGCAGCAAATCTGCCTTTTTCTAATTTGTCGTAACCGTTTTTGGCTACTTTTTCAAACAAGTCATAAAATTCTTCAGTTGATTCGCAGTTAGACAAATCTTCTTTTTTGTCCGAAAATTTGATGATATCGTCATAAGGTGGGTGTAAAATTAAAAACTGCGCTTTTTCTTCACCCATAATATCAAGTGCTGCTTGAACTTTGTCTTGAACTTCTTCTGAAGCTGAGTCAGCACAAATAATTCTGACATCTGTTACAAGTTGTTTTGGAGTGAATTTTTCAGAAACTTTTTCAGCGAGTTCGTCTTTCAATTCAACACCTATGCAACGTCTGTTCATATTGATAGCTTCAATGCCTGAAGTTCCTGAACCAAAAAATAAATCCAGAACGATATCGTTTTTCTTTGTGAAACGTTCATAAAGTTGTTGTGCGATTTGTGGAATATAATTTCCGTGATATTCATTGGAATGACCGTGTTCTTTAAGTCTGGACGGAAATTCCCATAAAGTATCAGTTTTGACGTGGTCATAATCTTTCCACGCATTCAAATTTATATCGCTATACTTTGTTGTTTTAACCTCTTTAACAATCTGCAAATCTGCTTTTTTAGCAGGTTTTAATTGTGTATTAGTTCTCAATCTAGCCAATTTCTCTTCTCCCCGATTAATTTGTATAGATACATTTTATAGAAATGTTTCAAATTTGTAATCAAACATTTAGATGAATTTGTGTTTGTAGTAAATTAAAATTGAATGGAGGAATAATGTTAGCTGATGGCTTTAGTTTAAACACAATATACATGGTGGTTGGTTTTCTTCTATCAATGTTTTCTTGTGTTTCTAACGATATTATTCAAACTCTTGGAACTTTTTTAAGTGCAAATAAAAATACCAAATCCGTATATATTTGGCTATTTATAAGTGCTGTTTTGGTTATTACAATAACAACAGGTTGGGTTGTAAACGAAGGAGATCTGTCTTTTGGTCGTTTAGATAGAATTCCTGTTGCTGAAACTTTCAGCATAATTCACGTATTACCACCAATTATTTTATTAATATTAACTCGTTATGGAATTCCGGTTGCGACAGCGTTTTTAATTTTGAGTATTTTCTCGGTTAGTAATGCTGAAGTTATTGGATTAATGCTTACTAAATCATTTATCGGTTATGGTACGGCGCTTATTTGTGCAATTATTATTTATAGTATTATTGCAAGACCGATTGAAAGATATTTTTATTACACTCAAAAGAAACAAGGTACACAGATTTCTAAATGGTGGATGGTTGCAAAATGGTGTTCAACAGCATTTTTGTGGTCACAATGGATTATGCAAGATGCTGCAATATTGTTTGTATTCTTACCAAGAAAAGCATCAGTTGGTGAATTGATATTTGTCTTAACTGCTTGTACGTTGTTCCTTGGCGTTGTTGCATACAATCGTGGTGGTGAAATCCAAAAAATTGTTAAAATGAAAACTAACGTTCAAGACCCTCGTTCTGCAACAATTATCGACTTGATTTATGCATCATTATTATTATACTTTGTAACTTTAAACAATATTCCAATGTCAACGACTTGGGTATTCTTAGGCTTGTTAGCAGGTCGTGAAATTGCGTTATATCACAGATTGCGTTTTGAATCACCTAAGAAAATGTACAAACACGTTTTCAAAGACTTGGCAAAAGTTACATTTGGTATGATAATTTCATTGCTTGTTGTTGTAATTTTAACTCAATTCCATATAGTAAAAGATTTCTTCATTATGCATTTTATGGGGTAATAAATGGCGAGGATTAAACAGTTATCGAAACATTTGATTAACCAAATTGCAGCAGGCGAAGTTATTGAAAGACCAGCGTCTGTTGTAAAAGAATTAACAGAAAACTCTATTGATGCTGGTGCAACTCGCGTAAGTATTGAAATTACAAACGATTGCAGAGATATAAGAGTTGCGGATAATGGTTCAGGAATTCATCCTGATGATATTATGCTAGCGTTTTCAAAACACGCAACAAGTAAACTCCAAAATGATGAGGATCTTTTTGATATTCACACTTTAGGTTTTCGTGGAGAGGCTTTAGCAAGTATTATTTCTATTTCAAAACTAACTTGTATAACAAGAACAAAAGATTTTGAAACCGGAACAAAGGTAAAATGCGAAAATTCAGAAGTTAAACAAGTTGAAACAGGTTGCGCAGTCGGTACGATTATGGAAATAAAAGATTTATTTTATAATGTGCCTGTAAGACTGAAATTTTTGCGCAATCCTAATACAGAATTTTCTTATATTCAAGAAATTGTCCAGTCTTTGGCTTTGGTGAATACAAAAGTAGCAATTGAATTAAAAAGAAATGGTAAAACTGTTCTAAAAACTACAGGGCAAGGCGATTTGGCTCAAACAATAAAAGAGGTTTATTCATCAGAAGTTGTTGAAAATCTTAAACCTGTGCTAAAAACAGATGAACTATCAGGACTAAAAGTTACTGGCATGGTTAGCAAACCTGATTTTACCCGTTCCAGCAAAAAGAATTACCATTTATATATAAATTCACGTTCTGTAAAATGCCAAGTTATCCAAAAAGCAGTTGATATGGTTTATAAAACCCTAATTGCAAGTGGCAAATATCCGTTTGTGGTTTTAAATCTTGAAATTCCAACTCATGATGTTGATGTGAATGTCCACCCAACAAAAAAAGAAGTACGCTATAAAAATACTAACCAAATTTTTAATTTCGTAAGAACTTCTGTTGAGGGTGGTTTGGCAAATTATATTGAACAGGATTTTAAACCTATTCAGCAAATTGAAGAAAAAATAATTGAATTCAAACCTATACAAAAGGAAATTCGTATTGATGAAGATGATGACACAATGTATGTTTCCGATAATCTTATGCAAAAATTACAGGAGCAAATTACTCATACAGAACCTGTTGTTGAACAAAAAAGTATGATTTTGCAGACGGAATATAAAGAACCAGAACAGGAAGAAAATATCATTGGTCAATACAAAAACACATATATTCTAATAGAAAAAGAAGATGGTTTAGAAATTGTTGATCAACATATTGCAGAAGAAAGATATATTTACGAAAAATTAAAATCAGAAAAAGAAGTTGCATCACAGATTTTATTTATTTCTGATGTTGTATCTGTTGAACCAAGTGATATGGCTATTATTAAGGAAAATCTGGATAAATTTGAACGTTTTGGATATGGCATTGAAATTATCAATGACACCGAATTAATTTTTCGCAAAGTGCCTATGATGATTGCAAAAGTTAATCCAAAAGATATTGTTGCAGATATTTTGGAAAATATTGAGGGCGATTTAGACAGATTAGAAGAAAAAATTCTTATCACAACTTCTTGCAAGGCTTCTGTAAAAGCAGGTCAAAAACTTTCCACATGGCAAATGCAAGAAATTATTAAAAAATGGCGCACAACAAAAATGCCATATACTTGTCCACACGGTCGTCCAATTTCACATATGATTAATCACAAAGAACTTGCAGGATTTTTCCAAAGACAGAATTAAGTCCTTGCCAAAAGTTGAAAAAAATGGTAAAATGAAGAAGTCTTTAAGACGTTAAGGCGATAAGTCTATAAGTTCAATAATTAATTATGTAACGAACTTAACGTCCTATAGTCTTAAAGACTTAACGACT
>SUTY01000010.1 GCA_015152455.1 Cyanobacteria bacterium SIG32 | reverse complement strand
GGAAAATTAACAAAAACGTAGAAATTTGTTACATTTATTTACAAAATTCTATTTCCCAAAGATTTTTGCTTGAAGCTCAAGAGCCGTCTTAGTTCGTGCAAGCCCGCCTAAAGAGCTTTCTTTCAAAGTTGGGGACATCAACTGACCAGTTTGATCCATAGCATCAACAACTTCATCAACAGGGATTTTTGTTTCTATATCAGAAAGCGCCATCTCACAAGCTGTCATTGCAATAATTGCCATAAACGGATTACGTTTTACGCAAGGGACTTCAACCAAACCACAAACAGGATCGCAAGTTAAGCCCAAAATATTTTTTAAAGCTAAACCAACTGCATTTAAGACTTGTTTAGGAGTCCCTCCTAACAATTGAGTAACTGCACCAGCCGCCATAGCTGCTGCCGCTCCACATTCAGCCTGACAACCAGCAACTGCACCTGCTAATGCAACTTTTGCAGAGATAATTCTGCCAATTTCACCTGCCGTAATCAATGCGTTAACTTGTCTTTCTTCTGAGATATCGAAATCCTCAGCTACTGAAATTATAACTGATGGTACAATTCCACAAGATCCAGCCGTAGGACAAGCTACAATCTTACCCATTCTGATATTTTCTTCACTTGTTGCAAGCGCATATGTCATAATTTTTTCAAATGTTTTCCCAAAAATTGCAGGACGAATGGCAAAACGTTTTTGTAGCTTATCACAATCATTACCACACATACCACTCATAGACATTTCTGTTGATTTTAGTCCTGTTCTAATAGCTTCTTTCATTGCTTGCAAACTGTTTGTAGCACACTGTCTAACCAAATTCACAGGAACTTCACACCACTCCGATTCATACGCTTGTGCAATTTGCCATATGCGTTTTCCTCGTCTTGTACATTCATTTAACAATTGTTCAAAAGTATTTATTGCCATCTAATCATCCAATTTCTTTATATAACTAACAAAATAAACTTTTTCTATTTTTTTCACAGTGTCAATAATATCAGCGTCAATATCACCATCTATACAAATACACATGGATGCTTCTTCGCCTTTCGCATATCTGTCGCAGTGCAATGATGCAATATTGATATTTTTTTCCTGAATCAATGCGGTAACTTTTGAAATCATGCCTGGAACATCTTCATATACAAGCATTAAAGTATTATACTTACCTGTCAATTTCACAGTAAAATCATCTATCTTTCTAACTGCGACTTCGCCTGCGCCAACAGATTCTCCATAAATTTCCATTTTTCGAGAGGCTTTTTCAAAAATAAAATCAACTGCGTTTGGATGTTTTTTGAAATCTTCATAATATTCAAAGGAGTAATCAACTTGTTTTGCAATATTATCTTCAAAAATATCTTTTATTCTTCTATCATCTACAGACAGACCCAAAACTCCAGCCAACAAACCTTTTTCAGTCCCGTGACCTTTTCCTGTCTGCGCATAAGAATTGTACAATTTAAAGACAACTTTCTCTGGGCTTTCATTGAATACATTTTTTGCCAATAAACCTAATCTGACAGCCCCAGCAGTATGAGAGCTTGATGGCCCTATCATTACAGGTGAAATAATATCGAAAATAGATGTCTGTTTCATTAAATTCACTCCTAATAATGTTATTATACATCAAAATATGTATTATTTTGTAAAATATCCTTAATAAAAGGCAAAAAAACTTCGATTGATGTTTTTATATATATGTGTAGATCCAAATTTTGGTGTAAAAGGAGTATTATGTTTAGCCCTGAATTCATGAAGTATTTAATGAACTATGAAAAAGAAGAATTAACCCCTAAAAAAACTGTTGACCGAAAAGAAATTCACTTCAAATCAACTAAAAGTGGCCGTTTAGCTGAAATAGTTTTAACTGTTAAAAAATAACAAATACGTGCCACAACAAAAGAATAAAAAAAAGAGTCTTATAATTAAGACCCTTTGGAATAAACTTTCGTCAATTCCTCGTAAATAGTGTGAAGTGTAGTGTGTGTGCTTAAAATTTCTTCTGATTCCTCAATTTTAAGCGTACCTCGTGTTTACATATATATAAAAAATTTTCAGTATATATAATTGCTATATCTTTTACATAAAAAATGTTTTCTTTACAAAACTTAATAAAGTTACATGAAGCAGTTGGTATTTATTGAAAAAATGGGTATTATATAAATAGATATTAAGGAGATATTATATGAATATTTTAATCGCAAATGATGACGGAATCGCAGCTAATGGTATTAGAGCTTTAACAGAAGAACTTTCTAAAACTCACAATGTATATGTTGTTGCACCAGATAGAGAAAGAAGTGCCGCAGGACACTCTTTAACTCTACACACACCTTTAAGAGTTGAAGAACTTGAAGAATCAAAATCAGGTGCAAAACGTACCTGGGTTACAAACGGAACACCTGGGGACTGTGTAAAACTAGGTATTAACGCAATTCTTGCACCTGAAGAACAACCTGATTTCGTAATCTCAGGCATAAACCATGGTCCAAACCTTGGATCAGATATCCTTTATTCAGGAACTGTAAGTTGTGCTATGGAAGGCGCAATGCTCGGCGTTCCTAGTATTGCCGTTTCACTTGCAAGTATGCACTGTGAATACGAAGATTTTAAATATACTGCAAGATTTATTGCAGCATTATTAGAAAAATTAAAAGGCTATAAATTTCCACCTAAAATGCTTTTAAACGTTAACGTTCCAGCACTTGATGATGATGATATTTTGGGCGTTGCGATCACAGAACTTGGGCGCAAAATGTTTACAGACAATTACGAAAAACGCGTTGACCCTCGAGGCAAAATTTACTACTGGATGGCTGGTGAATTAATTAGTGAACCTTCTACTGCAAATACTGATATTGCAGCAGTTAGAAATAATAAAATTTCGATCACACCTGTCACTTATGAAATGACAAGAAAAGAAACTATGACAGATTTAGACGGTATTCTTTGCAAAGGTGATTCTTGCAATTGGTTCTAAACCTATTCAACAATAACTCTTGCTGGAAAACTGTTTCTTAATAGTTCATTTGCAACACTTTGGGCTTTTTCTCTTGATGAGAAAGAGCCTACTTGTAATGTAAACGCACCACCAATATTTTTTATAAACGGCTCGACATTCAAACCTGCATCCATAATTATACTTTTTGCAACTTCAGCTTGTTCTGAAGATGTATAATATCCCACAATAACTTTCGCATTAGTCAATGTAGTAGGTGCAGAAGATGGGACTGGCGCATTAGCTTCACTCCCCAAAAGTTGTTGAGGTTTTGTTGTTTTTGTTTCTAATGTTATAACTTCTTCCTCTTCTGAAGCCCCAATAACTCTGCGTTTTTGTTTTGGTAAATTAACTTTTTCATCCAATTCAGGTGAAAAAGTTTCATCTCCTTGAGCATACGAATTATCTTCCATCTGAATCATTTTCAAACGTTCATCAACATTACCACGTTCAACTTCTTCAACTGCCACCTCGGAATTATCTTCAATTGCAACATCAACATCTGGCGACAATTGTTTTACAACACCCAAAAACAAAATTAACATAACAAAAAATGCCGATACAAAGAGAATAAGACCTTCATTCGGCTTATTGTTCAACTTTTGTTTATATTCTTTATAACTTATATGAGAAAGTTTTTCTAATTTTTCTCCGTTTTTATACGCCATAAATTTACACTCCTCTAACCTTTGTTGATGCTAATATTATATCATCAATTTCTTCTGAGTATTTCTGCATAATTTCATTAGCAAATTCATCAATATCTGTTATACCCAAATCATTGGTCAATCCGCAGGCTGCAATTGGAGCACCTTCGGAATCAATATTTACACCTGTGTGTATCAATATTGATGTCAATGATTTTGTAGCGATAGAAACTGTTAGTTTTTTACCACAAACAAATAAATCATCACCGTTTCTGGAAACAATAAAACCTCTTTTTTCCAGAGCTTCCTTAATTATACAAATAAGTAATCGTTGTCTAAAAACACCTTCCACCAAATCAACATTAAACTGCTCTGTTATAAAGCTAAGCATATTTTTACTGTATATAGGTTCATTATTAACAACATCTTCAATATCGACCATTTCGGTCAATTTAACTTCACATTCGCCTTTGAATGCAACAATTGCATCACCCATTATCTTGAAATTCTTATAAATCCAATGAGGGGCAAGCTGCCAACCTTCATATTTTATATTTTCACTAATCAAAAATGTTTTCATTAAAATAATATTCCTATGTATTTTTCATCTGAATTTGCCAACAATGCATTTTTTAACCTTGTACAAGATTCGCATATTCCGCAATTTTTGGCAGAACCTTGATAACAACTGTATGCTAATTCAAGAGGTAAATCATTATCAAGTGCCTGTCTTACTATATCATTCTTATTATAATTAATCAAGGGTGCTACTACTTTTGGTTGTTTAGTTGTAGAATATTCAAATTCTGCGTTTATTCTTGCTATAAATTCTTTTGTATTATCTGAAAAAGTTTCAGCTTCTTCTTTATTAGCACCGATTAAGATATAATCAAAGTCTTCGCCATCAGCAAAACTTGCTGCAATATTCAAAAATAAACCATTACGATTTGGAACCCAAACGGATTTAGAAGTATCTTGAATTCCTTGTGGTAACTCTTTTTCTGAAACCAATGCAGTATGGGTAATATCCTTTAACCAATCGAGTCTAATAACTTTGTGCTCAATTCCATAATATTCACATATTTTTTTTGAAGCCTGAATTTCTTGAACAACAGACTTTTGTCCATAATCAAAAGTTAACGCTAAAGTTACATTGTACTTTTCTTTGCTTAATCCTAAGCTAACAAGAGAATCCAACCCTCCTGACAAAAGAATAATTGATTTAGTCATCTTCATATTCCTCAATCATATATTGAGCTTCTTCTTTTAAACTCTGATGATAAACTGGCAAACTTATAACCTCGTCTAAAATATCTCTGCCTTCCATATTGTATAAAGCTATCAAGGCGTTTTTCCTAACTTCTTCATCACTATCAGCAAGACAGGTTTTTATCGTTTCAATAGCCTCTGGGTGATTGCTTTCCATTAAAGCCTCTATTGCATTTATACGAACTTGAGTAGATTCATCAGACAAAGAACCTTTCAAGGCTCTAAAAACCCGATCGTTATCATCTAATCTTAATTTTGTAAGAGCTTCAATTACTCGTTCTTTCAAAAATGTAAATTTATTCATTAAACCTTGTTTTGTTTCCAAAATACTTACAAGCGGATCTAACGCTCTCATATCACCGATTAAACCTAGTGCAGATGCTGCTGATTCTCTAAGGTAAACAGATTTTTCATCTTCGTCTTTCATAACCTCAATCAACGGTGCTACTGCGTATTTATCACCAATTTTACCCAATGCATCAGCACAAGACAATCTGACTTTATAATGCTCATCTTTGTTATTTAAGCAATACAACAATGGTGTAACGGCATTTGTATCTTTGTAATTCGCAATTGCTTTTGCACACATAGCACGAACACTGACAAATTTTTCTTTTTGAGAAACATCAACTCCGTCATTTTTCATCAATAGTAAATCCAACAAAACACTAAGAGTAGATTTTTCTCTGAATCTGTCAGCCTGACGAATAACATTCATCAACACATCAGGATTGTTAGAATAAGTCAAAATATAATTATAAATTTCAATCAATTCCTCTTTAGAATATTCATTATCAAGAGCACAAATATTACTGATGACTTTTTCTGTGTCAGTTCCATCAAACAAATTACATTTTTTTGCAATTATGTCGAAATCCAACGCTCTTCTCCTGTCCTTAATATACTATAAAAACTATTTTCTAGCAATTTTTAACAAAAAAAAGAACCTCGATTTTTCGAGGTTCTTGTTAACATATGACGCAATTAAGATTTTTTCGTATCTTGGTTTTGTTCTGCGGCTTTTTCTGCATTTTTCTTGTGCATATAAGCTCCGATTTTGTTTGCAGGTTTCATAACCAGAACAGGAACCAGATATCTGTAAACCATACCAAATACGAATAATGATTTAAGAACACCCATACCGTCAATTAACGTTGTAAGTCTTCTATCACGTAAGAAATCTAAGTTCAAATCCCTTACACCTTTGGTTACGGTTTTTGTTATTTTTTCTAAACCTTCTTTAGTATGTCCTGAATTTGCAATCCATTCATTAAGTTTTTCAGGAGCGTCTTTGAAAGTTTTCTTAGCAGCCATGTATGCTTTTGCTGTTAATTGTTCAGGAATATCCACCAAATCATCTTTTGTCATTCTAGCTTTATTAATCAACCAGTCTTCAAATTGTTCTGGAGATAATTTAGCTTTCATTTCATTAATTTTGTCATTTGCAATTTTTGGTGCTTCATCCATCATTTTATAAATATTTTTAGGATCCCAATCACCTAACAACTCAATATTTTTAGCTTCAGGTTTTGAGTCAACATAATTCGCTACAAATCTTGTTGTTACACCTTCCCACCAATTTGCTAACTTAGCATCAATTAGGTAAGAACCTGCAGTTGACAAGCCCCAAGTTAAAACGTCATTAATTGCCAATGTTTTACGTTTTTCAGAATCTAACTTATCATTTTGTAATGTTCTTACTGTGTACATACCAGAAATTAAGGTTGCACCCAATGCTGACATGTGAGTTGTCATATTTTTAACATTTGAAGTCTTTTCAATAAACTTTTTAGCAAAGTTACTTTGATAAAATCTTCCATAGTAATTGTCAGCAATCCAATCAGTCATCTTATCATAGCGTTTTGCTATCGGATTAAACAATTTTGATTTTACAGTTTGTTCACCAGCTTCTTGAGCTAATCTTGCAATTCCTGTAAAGGATTGTTGGTGATTTGATTTTAAATTATTGTTGTATCTGTTATTAACATTAAATGTATTCATTGAAACTTGCATTATTTGTTACCTCCTTTCAAGAAGGCATCTACCGTCATAATATTGTTCATTACCAAATTATGATGTAAACTCATTAAGTTTTTAATAGGTCCTTGTTCTTTATTTGGTTGTTTAGCTTTTTTCTCCATACCGAATACATATTTCAAAATCGGTGGAATTAAAGCAATTGTCATCATAGCTTTTGGAATACCCATTACAATTGTATCAGGTACCATTTGAATTACTTTACTTATATTTTTATAAGCACTAGATTTTTCAAGTTTACGTTTACCAATTTCTTTAACACCTAATGTATCCGCCAAACCATTCAAATATTTTTTAGGATTATTTTTAACTTTTTTGAATGCTTTATCAAACGGTGCCATAACGATTGATGAAACTACAAAACCGATAACTGCTGATGCAATTGCGTGAGATGCCGCATACATTGCGTCTTCTCTATCTTCTTTTGTTGACATTGCCATATTAGTAGCTGGTCTTAAAACCCCTGCAACACCTAAAGCAACTAAAGATTGAGCAACTACTGTTTTTTCTTCAAAAATTTCAACCAGTTTTCTAAATTTTTCATTTCTGAACAATTTATCCGTTGCAGTTTGACCTAAGTCATTAAAAACTTTAGCGGCAGCCTTGCTCGTTTTTTTACTCGCTCCGCTGCCGCTAAATGCTACACTATATCCTCTATTATTTTCTTCACACAATCCCGCACCATACTCCTTGCTCATAATCGCCGGATTCATATTCTCCGTACGGTGCTTCTGTTTCAGTGAGTTATCATAATTTATAGAATGAATTTTCATATACCACCAATCAAGTTTCGTCTATACAATTATTTTAAATCAAAGCAAAATTAATTTTGCTAGGTATGTAAAAAAAGTTTACAAAAAAAATTGCTTTCCGTTTGAAATGCAATTCCTGTATGAAAAACTCATCTTTACAATTGGTGTAAATTAAACACTAATTTGTTAAGTTTTATATATCTAATGCAATATCTAAAGTCGGCGCTTTTGCAACAATAGCGCTGGAAGATATTATATCAACACCTGTAGAAGCAATCTCTCCAACAGTGTTAAGGTTTACATTACCACTAGCTTCAACAATAGCTTTACGACCAATAATTTGGCATGCTTTTTTCATTGTTTCTATATCCATATTATCAAGCATGATTATGTCTGCACCCGTTGTTACTGCTTCTTTTACCTGTTCTAAAGTATCACATTCTACTTCTATTTTATGAGCATGAGAAATTTGTTCTCTTAATTTTGTAACAGCAGCCGTAATTGAACCTGCAAGTCGAATGTGATTATCTTTAATCATTGCGCAGTCTGACAGATTAAATCTGTGTAATGCACCTCCACCGACTTTTACAGAATATTTTTCAAACGCTCTGAAGTTTGGTGTTGTTTTTCTTGTGTCAACAATCTTAGCAGGATAAGAACCAATTGCATCTTGATATTTTCCTGTTTCTGTTGCGATACCTGACATTCTTTGAATATAGTTTAACGCAACCCTTTCTCCCATTAATAAATATTTAGCAGGGCCTTCAATATCAGCAATTTTATCACCTTTTTTAATTTTATCACCATCTTTAAAATGGAAAGTTATTTTTATATCAGAAGACAAAGTTTCATACACAATTTTGAAAACATCACAACCACAAAGAATACCCTCGCTTCTGGTATTTAATTCACCTTTAAGATAATCTTTTTCAGTAGCCAAATTCTCAGTTGTAATGTCGCCAAATCCTATATCTTCTTGTAATGCTGATTTTACATGGTCTTTTACATAAAAACTACTTAACAAAGCTCAATTCTCCTTCTTCTTTCGTTAGCAAGCTATGTTTGCTTTCTTCATTTGTATTCAAATAATCTAGTCTGTAATGCGCTCCTCTAGATTCTTTTCTTTGAAGTGCTGATTGAATAATTAATTTTGAAACAGTAAGCATATTTTTAAATTCATATTCTTCTTTGTTCAAACATTTTACACTTCTTGGGAATTTTTTGGATAACTGTTGAATTTCTTCAAGAGCAGTCATTAAACTTTTTTCATCTCTAAGAATTCCTGCACCTTTCCACATAATTTCCTGTAATTCTTTTTTCAAAGATTCAATATCCAGTTCTTCCATTAATAATTCTTTTGAATACTTGTCAACAATCGCCTTTAAATCTTCATCAATTTGTTTTGGTGTTTTTAGTTCCTTATTTTTTAAGAAATTGGCAACTTCATATGCACAAACTACACATTCCAAAAGCGAATTACTTGCCAATCTGTTTCCGCCATGCAAACCAGTAGAAGCCACTTCACCAATTGCATAAAGTCCATTGATTGAAGTTTGACCTTCCACATTAGTTTTTACACCACCCATAGAGTAATGTGCTGCAGGAGCAACAGGAATAAAATCTTTTGAAATATCAATATTATTTTCTAAACAAATTCTTGAAATATTTGGAAATCTTTCTGCAAGTTTTTCTTTTCCTATACAAGTTGCGTTCAAATACACAAAATCTGCATTATTCTCTTTCATTTCATTATAATTTGAACGAGTTACAACATCTCTTGGAGCTAATTCTTTGTTTTCATGATATTTGTGCATAAACTCAATACCATCAGCATCTACGAGCTTTGCACCTTCTCCTCGAACTGCTTCAGAAATTAAAAACCTATTTTCGCCACCATCAATTGCTAATGCAGTCGGATGGAATTGAACAAATTCCAAATCCTGCATTATTGCTCCTGCATTATACGCTAAAGCTACACCGTCGCCTGTTGCAACAGCTGGATTAGTTGTGTATTTATATAATTGACCTAAACCACCTGTTGCAAGAATAACAGCAGATGAATATATTGTTTCATATTCTTTAGTTAAATCATTAAATACAACGACACCTTTGCATTCCTTGTCAGCATTAACCAACAATTCAACTGCAGCAGTCTGTTCGTAAACTTCTATGTTTTCGTTTTCAGAAACATCTTTAGTCAAGGCTTTTTCTATCATTTTGCCAGTAGCATCACCACCAGCGTGCAAAATACGTCTTACACTATGTGCAGCTTCTCTAGTAAAGCACAATTCATTATTTTCATCTCTGTCAAATTCAACACCAAATTCTAATAAATCCTTTACAACAGAATCAGACTGTTCAGAAATAAATTTAACCGTATTAAATTCACTCAGACCTGCACCGGCTTTAATAGTATCTGAAATATGAGATTCTGTGGAATCAGCCTTGTTATCTTTCATAACTGCAACCATACCACCTTGAGCATAACGAGAATTACTTTCTCCCAATTTTGCTTTTGTAATCAATAGAATTCCATCTTGCAAGTTAGATGATTGCTGCTCAATTTTTAAAGCTGCATACAAACCTGCAATTCCGCTACCTATTATTACGACTGAATATTTGGAGTATTTCATTTCTCATCCCTTATTTCATCTACAATATTTTAAAACAAACCATTTTAAATTTCTACCCTCTTTAGATAATTTTTATATTTTTTTTTAATTAAAAATTAAATCAAAATTAAAACTAATAAAAATAAAATATTATCCAATTACTCTTTTAAATTCTAGGTTTAAATCTAACATAAATAAAATTATAACTTAATTAGTCAGAAAAATTTTGGAGATACTATGATAAAAATATTACTTGTTGAAGATCATAAACTTATGAGAGTTGGACTAAAATCATTATTTGATGAAATCGGAGAAATCGAAGTTGTTTCAGAAGCCCAAACTGCAAAAGAAGCAATCGAAAAATATAAAATAACTCATCCAGATATAATTTTGATGGACATTGGACTACCTGACTTTTCAGGAATAGAAGCAACTAAAAAAATACTTGAAACAAATAATCTTGCAAAAATAATAATGCTAACATCACATATCAGCGAACAAGACGTCCTGGATTCATTACATGCCGGCGCTTGCGCATATGTTATGAAGGATATAAATATCGAGATTTTGAAAATGATTATTAAAACAATCAAAGACGGCGCAATGTGGCTTGACCCACAAGTTGTACCTATTTTAAGAGAAAAAAATTGCGGAGTAATACCACCTCGTCAAATGTCTAGAGCAATGTTCAAAGAACAACATGCGAATTTAACCCAACGAGAATATGAGGTTTTAAAACTCGTTGTTGATGGGAAATCAAATAATGAAATAGCACAAGAACTTACAATTTCTGAACATACCGCAAAAGCACACGTTTGTAATATTATCCAAAAACTTGTAGTTGATGACAGAACTCAAGCTGCAGTTAAGGCGTTAAAAGAGGGTCTGGTGTGAATATAATTTTGGAAATTAGACAAATGGCTAATCTTCAATAACAACATTGATTTTCACTTGTAAATAATATTTATTTATTGTAAAGTATAACGTATAGGAGAGAACCTGTGCATTATACTAAAGATGAAAAAGATATTATTAAAAATAAAATCTCTGCGATCATTCCAACAATACAGGCAAACACGGATTTATTAACTAATCTTATTTTATCTTTAGACAAAGACTCCTGCGTATTTGAAATTATAGTCATCAATAATAGCACCGAACCTTTGCCTGAAATACATAGCTCCAAAATAAAAATCCTCGATTTTGGAGAAAATTTATACGTCAATAAAAGTTGGAATATAGGAGTTGAAGAAAGTCGAGCAGAGTTTTATGCACTTTTTAATGATGATTTAATACTTCCTGAGAATTTTTGTAGCAAAATATTGCCGTTACTCTCTAAAGATAACGGTTTGTATGGATTTAATAAAGAATTTGTCCAGGAAATTGATCATCCAGAACCATATAATGAAACTTTTGAGCTTTATATTGAACCTGCTGACCGCAGAAGATTAGGATACGGTATTATTATGATGGGACACAGAGAAAATTACACACCGATTCCTGACAATTTAAAAATATTCTGCGGAGATGATTATTTATTTTTCATGAATGAAAAAAATGGCAAAACTAATTATAAAATTTCAGGGTGTCCTATCAAACATTGTCATCAATTATCAAGTAACAAACCTGAATTTTTCAAAATTAAACAACAAGATTGCTTTAACTATAAGAAAATAAACAAGAAATATAAAATACCAAAACCTTATCTTCCTAATCATACAAAATTTATTAGAAAATTATTTCAAATGTATAATGTTTATGAAGGTGAACAAAAATACAAATGTATTAATATTTTAGGCTTTACTATTACATTAAAAAAGAATAGAGGGAATCATGCCATTTGAATTTGTACCACAAGAAATTAAAGACGTTATTTTAGTAAAACCAAAAGTTTTTGGAGATAATAGAGGTTTCTTTTTAGAAAGCTATAAAAAATCAGATTTTTTTGCTAACGGAATTGATGTTGAGTTTAATCAAGACAATCATTCAAAATCAACTGCACACGTATTAAGAGGACTTCACTACCAAGCAACGCCTTATGGACAAGCCAAACTTGTACGTTGCTCTAGAGGTAGAATTTATGACGTTGCCGTTGATATTAGACCAAATTCCAAAACCTTTGGTAAATATGTCAAAGTTGAATTATCTGAAGACAACAAACAAATGTTGTTTATACCTGAAGGGTTTGCACACGGATTTGTTGTTCTTTCCGACGAGGCTGAACTTCTTTACAAAGCAAGTGGTGAATACAACCAACAAGCTGACAGAGGCGTACTATGGAACGATAAAGATATCAATATCGATTGGGAAATTGATTTTGAACCAATACTTAGCGAAAAAGATAAAATACAACCTAAATTGAGTGAAATTAAAAAAGAGGAGTTAATATAATGAGAATTTTAGTAACAGGCGGTGCTGGATTTATTGGAAGTTGTTTTGTAAGACACATCTTAAAAAAACATCCTGATTATAAAATCATAAACTTAGATGCACTAACTTATGCAGGAAATATTGAAAATCTTGATGATGTAAAAAACAATCCTAACTACAAATTTGTACACGGTAACATTTGCGACAAAATGCTAGTTAGAGAACTAATCGCTGAATCAGATTGCGTTGTAAACTTTGCAGCAGAATCTCACGTAGATCGTTCAATTACTGGCCCTGAAATTTTCATAGAAACAAACGTTCAAGGTACATTGAACCTACTTCAAGCGTCAAAAGAAATCGGTGTTGAAAGATTTTTACAAGTTTCAACTGATGAAGTATATGGTTCTTTAGGCAAAACAGGTTATTTTATGGAAACAACTCCACTTGCTCCAAACAGTCCATATTCTGCATCTAAAGCAAGTGCTGATATGCTTGTTAGAGCATATCACGAAACCTACGGAATGCCTGTTCTAAATACACGTTGTTCTAATAATTACGGACCTTACCAATATCCAGAAAAACTTATTCCGTTCTTCATCTCACAACTCTTAAAAGGTGAAAAAGTTCCTGTATATGGTGATGGTTTAAATGTTCGTGACTGGTTATACGTATATGATCACTGCGAAGCTATTGATGTAGTATTACACAAAGGCAGAGTTGGCGAAGTTTATAACATTGGCGGACACAATGAAAAAACAAATATGGAAATTACAAGATTAATTCTTGATGCAATGGGCAAAGATGAAAGCTCAATCAAATATGTTGAAGATAGACTAGGTCACGACAGACGATACGCAATCTGCAACGACAAAATTCAATCAGAATTAGGTTGGAAACCATCATTAACATTTGAAGAAGGTATCAAATTAACTATTGATTGGTATCTAAACAATCAAGAATGGATGAAAAGCATTGAAGAAAAGAAAGCGAGCTTGGTATAGATGAAAATTCTCGTAACAGGTGCTAACGGAATGCTTGGGCAGGACTTATGCCCTATATTAGAAGACGTCGGAGCTTTTGTAATTGAAACTGATGTGGATACTTTAGATATTACAAATAGCGAAATGGTTCAACAAGTCTTGTCTGATATTAGACCAGATTTAGTGATTCACTGTGCTGCATACACAAATGTTGACAAAGCTGAAGAAGATCTTGAAACTGCAACTAAAATAAATGTTACAGGAACTGAAAATCTTGCTAAAACTTGTGGCAAACTAGATATCCCACTTGTTTATATCTCAACTGATTATGTTTTTGACGGAACAGGTTCTACACCTCTTAAATCTGATGCGCCAACAAATCCTATAAACAACTACGGATTAACTAAATTAAGAGGCGAAGAAGCCGTTAGAAAATATTGTCAAAAATACTACATTGCAAGAACAAGTTGGTTGTACGGAATTCACGGCAAAAACTTTGTTGAAACAATGATTTCGTTAAAAGATAAAGAAGAATTAAACGTTGTTGATGATCAAATTGGTTGCCCAACTTGGACTGTTGAACTTGCAAATGGCATTCTAAAACTTTTGCAAAAACCTTATGGAACTTACCACGTATGTGGTTCAGGACAAACTTCTTGGTACGGTTTTGCAAAGGAAATTTTTACTCAATGCAATTTGAACGTTAATTTAAAACCTTGCAAAACAGAAGAATTTCCACGTCCTGCCAAACGTCCTAAATATAGTGTTATGGATAATGACGGACTTTGCAGGAAATGGGAAGCTGCTTTGCACGATTACTTACAACTAAGAATAGAGGAGAATATATAATGAAAGGAATAGTTTTAGCAGGCGGAAGCGGAACAAGATTACACCCAAACACAGTTGCGGTGTCTAAACAATTGTTACCTGTATATGACAAACCAATGGTATATCATCCTATTTCTGTTCTTATGCTAGCAGGAATAAAAGATATTTTGATTATTTCAACTCCTCACGACTTACCTAATTTTGAAAAACTTTTGGGTGACGGTTCTCAATTTGGAGTAAAATTCTCTTACAAAGAACAACCAAGCCCTGACGGATTAGCCCAAGCATTCATTTTAGGCGAAGAATTTATCGGTGATGACTGCGCCGCTTTAATTCTAGGCGACAACATATTTTATGGTTCAGGATTTTCTACAACACTAAAACAAACTGTACGAGATACTGAATCCAATGGCGGTGCGACTGTTTTTGGTTATCAGGTAAAAGATCCTCAAAGATTTGGGGTTGTTGAATTTGACGAAAACAAAAAAGCAATATCTATTGAAGAAAAACCTAAAGAGCCTAAATCAAATTATGCTGTTACTGGTTTATATTTTTATGACAATTCAGTTATAGAACGAGCAAAAAATTTAAAACCTTCTGCTCGTGGCGAACTCGAAATAACAGATTTAAACAGAATTTATTTAAACGAAGGAAATTTAAACGTAAAACTTTTAGGTCGTGGTTTTGCTTGGCTAGACACAGGAACTCACGCATCTCTTTTAAGAGCGGCTCAATATGTTCAAACAATTGAAGAAAACCAAGGCATTAAAATTGCTTGTCTTGAAGAAGTTGCTTATCAAATGGGATTTATCACAAAAGAACAACTCCTTGCAAGAGCAAATCAATTTAAAAACAATGAATATTACAAATATGTAAAAGCTCTTGTAAAATAATTAAATTATTAGCAAAAATTTTTATTATGGGTTTTATCTTATTAACGAGGTAGAATACATGATTAGTTTTCAAGCTAAATACATAGCACCTGCGACAATAAAATGCAAAACTTCTAATAATGAGTATCAAAATATGGATACTTCATTAGTTAAACTTGATTTGTCATCTCGTTCTGACAAAATAGCACTCAAAAAAATAAGTAAATCTTGGACAAAAGAGTTTGATAGGCTTGAAAAACAAGGTAACGAAATGAGTGGAGGGACTTGCTTTGCCAAAACTATTTATGATTACTACAAAACTTCTCGCAAAACTTCTGACTGTATGAATTATTACGCTATAACTACTCAGGCAGATTCTTTTGAAAAACTAAACCCTGATGAGATTTTAGGATTAGCAAGAATTTCAAATTCAGAATTTGGTGTGTATGAATTGGAACATCTGCAAGCAAGACCTCAATATACAGCCTTTATTGAAAATTCAAAATATAAAAAGATTGGACATGGTATTTTGGATAGCATATTAGAAACATTGCCTTTTAGAGAATTTAGAGTTATCTCTACCATAGAATCTTATGATTTTTACGACAAATATGGTCTAAAATATGACCCTTACACTTTAGGATTTAGCATAATCAAAGAAAATCACAAATAAATTGTATAACTATTTTTTATACTTTGAATAATCAGCGAAAAATCTATAATCTTCCAAATCTTTCATTGTTGCCATATCTGAAACTCTAGCTCCCATTTTTTTCATATTGGCAAAATATGAATTCACAAGTAACGTCGGAAGCGTAAATAATGAAATCGTACCCAAATATTTGGCTGAAGCCTTAAATATTTCTTTCGGCAAAACTGCATTACGCAAAGCTACCAAATGTTTCATACCCAGTAATGCACCCATAGAACCCAAAACAAGCGTAAGTGGATATTTTACAGATTCTCTGACTATATCAATTTTGGACGAATAGTTTTGTGTATTAGTATCTACTTTATAGAAAGTTTTAAACATATTTGTTTTTAAACGTTTACCGTCTTCAAGTTGCTCCTGGGACAACTCAATATTAGATAAAGCCTTGGAAATATCTTCACCTGTTAGACTTGGAGTTTTTTTCCAATTTTCATATTCTTTGTTATGTTTAAAAAAGTCTTTCATAAACTTAAAAATACTGCTTTTTTTACGGTGTTCTACTGAAATTTTATCATCTTCAATAGTATCTGTTCTTTTTTGACTTATATAAACAAGACTCTCAGGGGTTTCCATTAATTGTTGTTTAGCTTTAAACCTACCAACATGTGATGCTCTTTTTTGTGCCCAGGTCGCAAAAAAGGTTGAACCTAACATTAATAACATACCCATACCTGCAGGGAGAGAAGAACTCTTGAATTTTAGCGCCTTTGCTATTCTTTCATAACCCAAAGTAAGAATACCACCACAAGCAAACGACAAAGTTGTCAAATTATCGGTAATTTTTTGCATTTTTTCTTCGTAACTTTGTGCATTTGTATTCATTTCTTTTAGCATCACACAAAGAAGCACTTTGTCTTTTTTGGCATCTTTAATTTCTTTTTCTGTCAAATTTAATTCATACAAAGATTTGTCTTCTTCGTATTTTTTTTGGAATTCAGTTTGCTCTTTATCATAATAAAGCACTTCTTTTGTTATTTTTTTCAAATTTCTCCACTTATTTTCAATAACAACTTGCGGAGTTATGGCTTTTGGAGTTTTTTGCAATTGCACAATATTTTTTTCGTATTCTTTTTTTTGATCATAATCTAGAACCGCAAACAATTTTGGATCTTGCAATTCTTTTTCCATAGTATCAAATCTTTTTTTTCTATCGATTTTAGAATCAATATTTGAGAAAAAAGCATACACAGGATATGCAGCAATAACTCCTAAAATTCCACTTGCCATTGTAATTCCAGTAGATATAATATTTTTAGATTTAGGATATTTGCCAACAGTTTTGTTAATAACATTTTGAACAAAACCTAATTTTTGAAAAATCAGACCAAGCGCCGCACCACCAACTGCAGCATAACCAAGCCCCATACTTGTAACAGATTCAACAACAGTATTAGAATGATCAGAGTTTATAGAAACAGCTTTGTCCATCATATCAACAGCATTCAACAAATTTTTGGCTCTTTGAACATCATAATCTTTTATTGCATCAGGATTTTTACGTAAATATTCCTGACGCTTGGCATCTTGAATTTTTTTATGTTCATTCCAGGCCGTGTATTCCGTTCTATAAGTTTTAAACAAATCATTTGTAGTAGTAATCGGCATTATAAAATTATTATATACAAAGAGATATACAATTAAAATTGATATTTAATATTTTTTTACAAGTTGATAATTAACTAGCAAAATTTATGTTAAACACTTGGATAGATTTTTGCTACAAACTTAAAAAATCTATCATTTTTATAAGACCATTCATCATCAGGTAAAGAAATTATCAGAATTGCTGTTTTATATTTTTGAACACCTATACCATAATAGTCTGGATCAGTCACCGAAAATTGAATATATTTATTATTATTAAATACAAAATCAGCTTTTGTCTTACCATATTCATTTTGATAAACACACAAATTTTCTACACTAACAATAAGTATCGATTTCCCAATTTGTTTTGCAATGCTAAGACTAATTTCAGGATTAGTATCTGCATAAATAAATTCATCTGTACAATATAATGATTTCGGAAGATTTTTAAAATTGAACTTTTCTAGATACTTCCATTTGACATTCTCGTCAATTAATATATCTTCAGGATGCGTATCTGATACGATGTTAGCTTTAAATTTCACCTCTACAACATCTAGAATAGAAGCAGTTTCTCCATTAAAATACTTCAACTGATCTTGAGTAATAGAGCCTTGTGATTCTACATCATTAGATACTAATCGTATCAATTCACAACTGTCAATATCATAGCCAACAACACAATATTGCCCATGGCGGGAGGATTTAGTTAATATTGCAATTTTTCTTTTCATTTACATCCTTTTTATATATGTTTAATCCGAATATTTGCCACATGATGTTTTAAATAATCACCCAACAATCTTCTATGACAATATCGTGCCTCTGGTTCACTGCATAATAAACAAATATTATTGAAATTATTATTAATTGTTTTTTTAAATAATACTTCAACATTTCTTTTTTCAATAAGCTGCATATATTGTTTTTCATACTCAATCCAACTAATAGTTTTTTTCTTGTAAGCATCTAATATTTCTTTTGTTGGTGCGTAATTGATATCATGTATATATTTTATTGCCAAAATTTTATTTAAAAAATATTCTAAATCCTTCCCTTTTGTAAAGCCGGCTAACTGAGAAATATTATTCAACCTAATGTCGATTAAACAATCTATACTATTTTTTTCTAATAACTCAAAAAATTCTTTAGCACTTTTTTGAGCAAAACCAATTGTATAAATATTCATTATGCAACCCTATTTTTTATGTATCCAATCTTTGAATTTTGAAGTTGATATGCTTCTTTTAAATATTCCTCGTCAGTTTTTGTATTAAATAATCCTAATTGATCTCTATTTGGAAAATACATATCTAATAATTGATTTTCTATATCTTCTTGTGTTAAGAGCTTACCATTTGCAGTTATGTGTCTTACAGCGATATCCGCATCTTTTAATCCCTTTGCTACTAATATTGACCTATGACAAGAACAGGGATCTTTTTCTGCACACATCAAGACTAAATTGTAACCTAATTGCATACCTTTTCTAATTTTTTCAATCCCAGAATTAAATTCTTCTGTTGTTCTAAACAATTCGAAATCCAAATATCCATATTTTTGATAAAAAAGATAGTTTTCTTGCCTTGCTCCAAATTCAACAGAATAATTTCTATAATATATGTTATGAGATTTCAACAATGGCTCTAAGTAACTTCTCGAATATTTTTCATAATATTCTGAAGCCACAGGATTTGATCGAACATCAATAAGACAATTTATTTTAAACTCTTTAAGTTTATTAATAAACTCGTCAATTTCAAATGCAGCATATCCAATTGTATACACATAATTACTCATATTCTTATTATACACTATTTAAACTATAAAATGCAATTATCTAATTTACAATTAAGTTATAAATATTTTTTTTTGTGTTCTTAAGCTCTTAATTTTCTTTCATAAACATATTTTTTGGCACTCCTTAACAAAAATTTACAAATAAAAAAGACACCTGTTGGAGGTGTCTTTTTTATTTACGCGCGGAGGGATTCGAACCCCCGACCTTTTGGTTCGTAGCCAAACGCTCTATCCAACTGAGCTACGCACGCTTACGTCGTTTTGGAGCTTTCACTCACAAGTTCAATCATATACAAAAAAAACTTTTTTTTCAAGCAAAATTCTTAAAAATAAAAAACAGGAATTATCATTAATGTTTTTATTTTTATTTATGTTATTCTCATTTCATAGAAAGGAATAATTATGGACAAATTATCTGATAGAGAAAAAGATGTACTTTTTTATTTAGTCAAAGGATACAACAACAAGCAAATTGGGAAAGTGTTATCAATTAGTCATCATACAGTAAAAGCACACGTCAGCGCACTTATTAGACGTTTTGAATGTAGTGATCGAACTGAAGTTGCATACTTAGCTGGCAAATATAACATTATTTAAACAATTTGATTGAATTTAATATTGAATATATAATAAAAGAATATGAAAAAATTATTTCTAATCTTTATTATACTTTTTATTTCGATATTCACCCAATTTGCTAAAGCCGAAGACCTTTTCAAAATAACGGCAGCAAATTTCGACACTTCAAATTCGTTAATTGTCTTAAACATACAAGATGAATCAACTCAACCTGTTTTAAATACAATCAAACTAATTGAATTAGACAATCCAAGACGTGCTTATTTTGACATTCCTTCCTCTATACTAACAATTCCTAAACAAGATTGGAATTTTAACACCAAAGGCATTAAGGAAATTAAAATTAATCAATTCTCAACAGATCCCAACGTAGTCCGAGTTGTAATGTATTATGAAGAAGACTTCAATCCTTCAAATATAAAATTCCTTAGACTTAAAAACAACCTATTTATTAAAATAAATGACACAAAACTTGATGATCAATATTTTCATAAAACATACAGAGATGAACACTCCTCTGCAAGCGATTTTTATGAATATTTAACTGTTGAAGTCCCAGATAATACTCCTCAAGAAACTATGGTTGACCAAATTCAACAAGCCTTTAATACGACATCTGATCAAAAGATGGACGAACCAACGTTAGTAAAAAAAGATTTGAAATTAAATACAAAGTATTATATTAACAGCATTACACCAAGAGAAAATGGAATTTTATTAAGCGGATTCGGTTCAGTTACAATTGAAAAACCTCTCATACTAAGTAACCCTAACAGAATCGTTTATGATATCCCTAATACTGTAGTTAATCGTGAAATAAGAAACTCCGAACACAAACTTAACGAAACTGATACTGTAAAAATTGGTCAATTTGAAGTTAATAAAGCACGTATTGTTATAACTACACCTGATGTTTGGAAATATCTTCCAATTTATTCTACAGACAATCAATCTATATTAATTGCTCATAAAGACAAAATAGTTCCTTCTACTTTATTTACAAATTCAAGTGACGTAATCGCATACAACAAAGAAAAAACGAGCAATCAAACAAGTTCTATGATACTATCATTCAATCATCCAATAGTAAAAAGCGTAGAACGAACTGAAACTAATTTAACGATCTATCTCTACAACGTTGCAAGATATAACGAAGAAACCTATCTTCAAACATATAAAAATACATATTTTTCCAAAGGAACATTTGAATTGTTACCTAATATAGGACTAAAATATTCCATTCCTACAGAACCAGATACCTTTGTAAATACCTATATCGGAGCCGACGGAAAAACCCTTAAAGTCCAAATAACAGAACCAAAACGCACAAAACCTGTATTCAAAAATGGTACTAGAACAATAGTTTTAGACCCAGGACACGGTGGTAATGATTGTGGTGCTATAAGAGGCGAAATTACAGAAAAAGATATAACCTTAGACGTTTCAAAACGAGTTCAAGAAATCCTTACAAAACAAGGATATATTGTTCATATGACAAGAGAAGATGATGCAACCGTTTCACTTCAAGAACGTGTCGAATTTAGCGAAGATATTCAACCTGATATTTTTGTAAGTATCCACGTAAATTCCAGTGAAAAACCTGCAATAACTGGGGTTGAAACCCATTACTATCGCCAGGAAAGTCTTTCTCTTGCGCAAACCGTACACGCATCTATGGCAAGCAACGTAAAAGCAAATAATCGTGGCTTGTTTAAATCTAAATTTTATGTTATAAATCATACAACATCACCTGCGATATTAGTCGAAATCGGATTTTTGTCAAACGCAGAAGAAAGAGCAGAACTTGTAAGCGAAAAACGCAAACAAGCAACAGCAAAAGCAATTGCTGAAGGAGTCCAAAATTACTTTAAAGACAACAAATAGACCAATAGCTTTTTTTGACTCGGGAGTCGGAGGATTAACTGTTTATACCAAACTAAAATCACTACTGCCAGAGGAAAACTATATCTATTTTGGCGATACTAAACATATGCCTTATGGCGAAAAAACAGAAGCTGAACTTCTTGAATACGCTGATAACATTTTCAATTTCTTTTTATCTAAAAATGTAAAAGCAGTTGTAATGGCTTGCAACACAACTTCATCTGTTATTTATGACAAAATCAAAGACAAATACAACGTTAAAATATATCCTATTATACAGTCTGCTGCCAATATTTTTGCACAACTTCCTGTAAAAAAAATTGGGGTATTTGCAACTCCTGCAACTATAAAATCTAACGTTTATAAACAAGAAATTCAAAAACACAATCCTGATATGGAAGTTATACAAATAGCTTGTCCAGAATGGGTTAGAATTGTAGAAGAACACAGAATAAACCAACCTCAAAGTATCTTACAAATCCAAGAAAAATTAAACGAGATGCTTGAATATAAACCAGAAAAAATTATTCTTGGTTGCACACACTATCCTTATTTAAGCAAAGTTTTAAATAAATTTGCACAACAAAATGATTTATTTATAGACCCAAGTGAATACTTTGCTGAATTTATTAAAAACGATTTAATTAAAAACAATTTAGCTGAGAACTCACAAAGTATTGAAGAAATATATGTTAGCGCATCTCCAGAAAACTTCAAAGAATCTGCAAAAATGTTCTATGATATTAAGACTATTCCGACTTTAGCTCTTTGTGATTAATTCCAAACATTGCTGATATGTATCAACAAGAATTATTTTGTTATTTTTATGCAAAATTTCATTTGTAATATTTAATTCTGTTGAATTTTCTTTTATCGCATAAACAGGAATGTTTCGTTTTAAGGCTTCAAACACAGGTGTTGAACCCAAAGCATTATAAGGCATTACAAGATAATCCACTTGTGAAATATCAATTTCACCCCCAATTAAAGGAGCATCAGATAATCCTAACAAAATACAAGGTAAAAATGTTGGTGTAATATATTCAGATGCAGACTTTGGATTAACAATATCTGACGAAATTGAATAGTCATCAAACGCAGGAGAATGCGCGCAAGGAACTTTTAATTCTTTAGATATGTAATGTGATAATATTGCTTCAACTCCACCAACAGGATCTGCACCAAGCCCCTTTGCATAATCCGTATTTTCATTTTCCGGATCATCAAACATACAAACAATTGCAATAGCATTTGCACCCTTATCTAGAAGTTTTTCAGATGCAGTTTTTAGGGTTTTAATATTTTTAACCTTACCAACAGAAGTTCCAACTTCCGTCATAAAAAATTCTACACCAACTTCGTTTTCAGTAATTTCATAACCAATAATATTGACACCATAAACCATTCTAACCGCATTCATAGTATTTATATGGACATTCAAAACATCTAATGGGATACTTTTATCGAAAACAATACCGATTTTATTTTCTTTTGACGCTTTAAGAGTAACCTGCCCTTTAAAAAAGCTATCTAACGTGTAACCTTCAACATATAACATATTTTCTGTTATACCAGAAAACCCTCCCGCATTAACAACGTTCGGATTTACTATTAATTTAGAAACTTTTGCAAACTTTCTTGCCCAAACACTTGCATCTCCAGCATAACCACCAATAGAAGCACCTATGCCTGTTGGAACAATAAAAGCACCTAATTTTTCACCATTTTCTAACATAAATATATAATACAATAAAAAAGCGAGCTTTGAAGCTCGCTTTTTTAAACTTTTTACTGTCCAGCTGAACCGTATGAGAAATCTTTTTTGATATTGTTTTGTAATAATTTAGTCCAACTACTTTCAAAAGCTGAAATTTCATTCAATCTTGTTTCTAAATTATTTTTCTTCATTTCTAATTCAGACTCCCAAGATTCAAGAACTGCTAAGTCGAACAAATGATCATTCTCATAGCCTTCTACAATCACCATATATTCATCTGTACCATAACCATACTCAGGATCATAATAAGCATCTTGGCACTTTTGATTATACTGTTGTTGCTTTTCGGCAGTCTGTCTTGATGCTGACATCATATCGAACATTACTTCTGATAACTGTTCATTAATTACAGATTTTTGCTTTGTGTACATTAATAAAGTTTCGTGAATGTTTGAAATAGCCATTGCTCTGTCCTCTTGTTTTATCTCTCTTACATATATAAAAACATGTAAAATTAACCAATTTCAGCAATGATTTATTTCGTTACATTTGTTAACATTGTTATAATACACTTTGTGAATGATGATTTTTAAAGGTTTGTGATATAATAAATTTATTAGGAGAGTGAATTATGGATCAACAAACTTATATGAAAATTATGGGCTATGTCCCAACTGTTATTGAAGCGTCATCTAGAGGCGAACGTTCTTTTGATATTTTTTCAAGACTTTTAAGAGAAAGAATTATCTTTTTGGGCACTGAAATAGATGATGAAGTTGCAAATTCCGTTGTTGCACAACTATTATTATTAGATAGCGAAAATAGTGAAAAAGATATTATGTTATATATTAACAGTCCTGGTGGTGTTATTACTGCAGGTATGGCAATATATGATACTATGCAGTTAATAAAATCTGATGTTTCTACAATCTGCTTAGGTGATGCGGCATCAATGGGCGCTTTCTTGTTATGCTCAGGTGCAAAAGGTAAAAGAATGGCATTACCAAATGCAAGAGTTATGATTCACCAACCTTTAGGTGGCGCAAAAGGTCAAGCTACAGATATTGAAATTGAAGCTAAAGAAATTATGCGTATGAAAGAAATGTTAATTTCTATTATGGCAGAAAACTCTGGACAACCATATGAAAAGGTAAAAGAAGATTGTGAACGTGATCACTTCTTAACAGCCCAACAAGCGCTTGAATATGGACTTATAGACAAAGTTGTAACAAGAGAAAATAAATAAGTTTGTAACAAAACTTAACAAAACCTGGAAAAACATGCAATTCTTGAGAGTTGCATGTTTTTATTAAGATGTAAGGTTAAAAAAGGTTAGTTATTTAAAGGTAGGAGTTACGACGATGGCTATTTTAATGTTCACCGCTCGGAAGCATGATTTAACCAGCCGCATATTCAATTATCAGGCTAGGTTACAAGAAATCACAAGAAAGATTAGCGATTTGCAACAATATGCAGCTAATATCGCTGACGGCAATGTTTCCATCTATGATATGATGAATACGCCTTGTTCTATGTTTGGTAGATCAATGATGTACATGCAGTATTCTCATAACATGGCAATTCAAAATGCACAAATGAATTTTACTGGTATGCAACCAATGTTAGCACAACAAATGGCTCAAATGGATCCAAATTCACAAATGATGTATCAACAATGGATTCAACAAAACTTGTACAAACAAGAGCTTGAAAGATTTGCTAAACAAGAAGCTAAATTATTAAATCAACAAGAAAAAGAACTTGTTCAAGAAAAACAAAAAATTGAAACTGCTTTAAAAATGGCAGAAACCGAACTTGAAAGCACTAAAGAAGCTGAAAAGAAAGGTGTAGAAATGTTTAAGCCAAATTATGTAGGCTAATAATTTAGACAAAACAATTTTTTTATCCTATCCTTAACTAACCAATTTTAAGGACTCACTTAAGATGTGAGTCCTTTTTCATTTTACAATAATTTTATCAATTTTGACATCAAATTCATCTATAGGTAATTTATCTATATATAATTGTTTAGCCACAAGTGAAATGGTCTTGGCGTCACATTTTTTCAAAAAACGATCGTAGAAACCACCGCCATATCCTAGCCGAAACCCCTGTTTATCAGCCATCAAAGCTGGGACAATTACTAGATCCAAAATTTTACAATCAACAGGTTCTGAACAAGGTTCCATTATATTATATATAGATTTTTCCATATTTTCTGTGACTGGGCAGACCAAAAGATTTTGACCATTTACCTTTGGCAAGAAGAAATTTTTATCATCATTTAACAAAGCTCTAAGATCAATTTCATACTTTGTGGGATAAAAAAGCATTACATTTTTTGCAGATATATAAATATCCAACTGTCTAATATGATCAACAAAATTTTCACTCAATAATTGAATATCGAGAGATTTTCTCAATTCTTTTGCATATAATCTTAAATCAGTTTTACTCTTCATTTTTTTAATATATAATAAATGCACATGAATAACAAATGCGAAAATAATTTAATAAACCCTAATTGGGCACAACACGGTTACATTCAAGTTTATACCGGAAATGGCAAAGGAAAAACTACTGCATCCTTGGGACTTGCAATGAGAGCTTTGGGCAGATGTTGGAAAGTTCTTATTGTTATGTTCACAAAAGGTGGAAATGATTATGGCGAACTAAATTCGTTTATGAATTTATCACCTACAATCAAAGATAACCTTAAAATTGTGCAAGCAGGGTTGGATAGAGTAATATATAAAGAAAATCAAAATGCTCTTGATGAAAAAGCAATCAAAGAGGGCTGGGAATTAGCTAAAAAAGCTATACAAAACGACGAATACCAACTTATAATTTTAGATGAAGCGAATATTGCCATTGATTTAGGCATTCTTGATGTTGACGAAGTAGTTGACGTTTTAAAAAACAAACCAGAAGAAATGGAAATCGTCTTAACTGGCAGAAATGCACACGAAAAAGTTATCGAGGTTGCACATCTCGTATCCAAAATTGAACCGATAAAACACTACTGGGATACCGGAATTGTTGCAAGAAAAGGTATTGAGTATTAATTACGCACTTCTGCGCATTAGATCTGATATTTTTATATCTTTTGATGATTTAAGTTCTAGTTTTTTCTTTTCAATCGGCATTTCTTGTTCAGATTTAAACTGGCTTAGGCCAACTTTTGCTTCGTTATTATTGTTCATAAAAAATATTTTCTTAAAAAATGCTACTATTTCGCGCATGGGTAAATCTCCTACATAACTAATATAATACATTAAAACAGTTATTTGTGCAAATTTCATTGAACTTTATGTTATATTATTAATATATGACAAATAACTTGCAAAATCAGAATAATACTTACTATGAAACTCTTGATGAAAATTTCAATCAGGCATTAAGCCTTTTTGAAAATGATTTACCTCATAGTGAAATTATAAACTTGCTTCAATCTGGCAATATTGCTCAAAAACAAATAGCCGCCCTAAAAATTGAACACCTTAATTCTACAGACGAAGCAATTATTCTTGCCAAAAATCTTGTCGGTCATGACGGTAAAATACGTGAAGCTACATCTTTAAAACTTCTTGAATTTGTCGAAAATAATCAATATATCAACTATTTCTACGACAATAATATCTATAATATTCTTTTGAATGCCATTATAGACGTAAATTCTAACGTTTGTAGAAATATTATTTCCGCAATCTCTATATTACAAAGTAATTCACATTTCACACAATATTTTTGTCCTGAATTAATTATTCTAACCAAAAATTTGATAGAAAAAGTTAAGCAATTCGATTTTCAAGACGGTAAATATAAAGTTAACAAAGAAGTCTTTAAACTTTATTGGTGCTTAGAAACAATATATGTATTAATTGATCATTTTGACATTAACATAATCAAAACTATACTAATTCAAACATGCAAAATTGATGAATATACAATAAGAGAAAAAACCGCAAAAATACTTTCAAAAAATTTTTCTGACCCTATCTTAACTGAAATTCGTAACATTTTAAAAAACGATAAAAACTACTATGTGCGCAGGTTTTAATACTTTTTATATACCGCATATATAAAGAAATGTTAAGCGTATTTTATATTATTTTCTCGTTTTAGGCAATTTTTTAAAACAATTTTTGTTTATAAAGATACAAGGGGATCACAAACGGGAAACAAAGGAGTTAACAATGGCAAGAGTTCTTATATCAATGCCTGAAAATTTTCTAAACGAAATAGATTCAGTAGCAACAAATGAAAATCGTACACGTTCAGAATTAATCAGAGAAGCATTGAGAACATATATGTACAAGTCACAAATCAGAAATAGTGCTAAAGCAGCAACAAACGCAGAACTTCTCGAAGCACTGTTAAGCTAAAAAAATAATTGGTCGAACAAATCTGGGGAAAAAGGAAAAAAGAAAAGGCTAGGGGAAAAATGAAAGATTATACTACAACAACTTTAGAAGAATATTTATCATTACCACAAAACAACACTAACGCAGTACTTGCAATTCCAGCAAAAGCATTAAGTGAAATCGAAGCAGCTAAATATTCTAAAAATCGTTCTGAACTTGTTAACAGAACATTGAAAAAATACTTAATCAATGCGCGACAAGCTCAAACAAATGCTAAAATTGTTGAGTCACTCCTCGCATAAATGGTTAACGGTTAGTAGAAAGAAAAAAGACCTGAATTTACATTCAGGTCTTTTTTAATTGTTGTATAGTGTGTTAACTATTCAATAATTTTGTCAACAACACCAGCACCAACTGTTCTACCACCTTCACGGATAGCAAATCTCATACCTTCTTCGATAGCTACTGGGTTGATAAGTTCAACTGTCATAACTACGTTATCACCAGGCATTACCATTTGACCTTCGAATTGGATAGAACCAGTAACGTCAGTTGTTCTGATGTAGAATTGTGGTCTGTAACCAGGGAAGAATGGAGTGTGACGTCCGCCTTCTTCTTTTGTCAAAACGTAAACGTTAGCTGTAAATTTAGTGTGTGGTTTAATTGAACCAGGTTTGCAAAGTACTTGACCACGTTGGATTTCAGTTTTATCAACACCTCTTAATAGAGCACCTACGTTGTCACCAGCTTGACCTTGATCAAGTTGTTTTCTGAACATTTCAACACCTGTAACAGTTGTTTTCTTAGTTTCGCCAAGACCAACTAATTCAACTTCGTCACCAACTTTAACGATACCACGTTCTACACGGCCTGTAGCAACTGTACCACGACCTGTGATAGAGAATACGTCTTCAACTGGCATCAAGAATGGTTTGTCCAAATCACGTTCTGGAGTTGGGAAGTAAGAATCTACTGCATCCATCAATTCCCAAATTTTGTCAACCCATTTATCTTCGCCACGTTGTACATTTGGATTAGCTTGAACAGCTTCAAGAGCTTTCAAAGCTGCACCGTGAACGAATGGAATGTTGTCGCCGTCAAATTCGTAAGATGAAAGAAGTTCTCTAACTTCCATTTCAACTAATTCTAACAATTCATCGTCGTCAACCATATCACATTTGTTCAAGAATACTACCAAGTTAGGAACACCAACCTGTCTTGCAAGCAAGATGTGTTCACGAGTTTGAGGCATTGCACCATCAGTTGCAGCAACTACAAGAATAGCACCGTCCATTTGAGCAGCACCAGTGATCATGTTTTTAACATAGTCAGCGTGACCTGGGCAGTCAACGTGAGCATAGTGTCTTGCGTCTGTTTCGTATTCTACGTGAGCTGTAGAGATGGTTATACCTCTTGCTTTTTCTTCAGGAGCAGCGTCAATTTCATCAAATTTTCTTGCTTGAGCTTTACCTGCTGCAGCCATAACACCTGTAATAGCTGCTGTCAATGTTGTTTTACCGTGGTCAACGTGGCCTACTGTACCAATGTTAACGTGCGGTTTGGTTCTTTCAAACTTTTCACGAGCCATGAGATTAATCTCCTTTTTTTCTACTATATACTACTATTTTTGGGTTTTATTCCACATATATAATAATATTTGCTCAATTTTTTTTGTCAACAATTATATTAAATTAAAGAAAAAGAGGCTCGGGGGGCGAGCCTCTTTAGTGCCCTTTCGGGCGGAGAGTTACTTATTACTATTCTTCTTCGGAAGTTTCTTCTTCAACTTCTTCTTGAGGAATATCTTCTTCGTCATAAGCCTGTTGGTTCATTTCTTCTTCAATTTCTTGTTGAAGTTCTTCTTCGTCATAATTAACTTCGACTTCTTCAACTTCATCTTCAACATAATTAGCTTGGAAATTTTGAGCTTCAGCTTTTTCCATTTGTGAAACACTCTTAATATCAATTTTCCAACCTGTTAATTTATGAGCCAATCTTACGTTTTGACCTTCACGACCGATAGCCAATGAAAGTTGATCATCAGGAACAACAACCATTGCTTCATGAGAATATTCATCATCTGCCAAAATATCAACAGACACGACTCTTGCTGGAGATAATGCGTTGACAATATATTCAACAGGATCTTCTGAATATCTTACGATATCAATTTTTTCATTTTTAAGTTCGCCAACGATAGTTTGAATACGGTTACCACGAGGTCCAATACAAGCACCAACGCTATCAACTTCTGGATCATTAGACCAAACAGCAATTTTTGTTCTGTAACCAGCTTCACGAGAAATTGATTTAATTTCAACGATACCGTCTTCGATTTCAGGAACTTCAAGTTCAAACAATTCTCTAACAATTTCGGCATGAGCATGAGAAACAATAACTTGAGGGAGTCTTGTAGTTTCTTTTACGTTAAGAACGAATACTCTAATTCTGTTACCTGATTTGTAATATTCACCAGGAATTTGTTCTTTTTGAGGCATGATTGCATCTGTTTTCCCAATATTAACAATAACGTTACGATTTTCAACACGTTGAATAATACCTGTTGTCAACGTACCTTTTTTATCCATAAATTCTTGAAGAACAAGATTTCTTTCAGCTTCTCTAATTCTTTGAGTAATAACTTGTTTAGCTGATTGAGCAGCGATACGACCAAATTGTTCCGGGGTAACTTCAATTTTAACTTCGTCACCTTCTTCAACATCTTCGTCGATATCTTTTGCTTCTGCCAATGAAATTTGAATTTCATCATCTTCAACTTCTTGTACAACAAGTTTTGTACTAAACACACCTATTTCACCAGATTGTTCATCCAAGATAGCTTCAATATTAGCAGCTTCTTTAGTGTGCATGTGTTTTTTGTAAGCTGCGACCATAGCATCACAAAGAGATGCGATAAGAACTTCTTTAGAAATTCCTCTTTCTCTTTCTAATTGTTCACAGGCTTCAAATAATGCTGTTCCAATTTTAATCATTTTCTTTATACCTTTCTGCCAATGGCGATTGTTTATCTATTTAAGTCGTTAAGACTATAAGACGTTAAGACTATAAGTTCTTATCATTTATTTGTATCAACATATTTTTTCAATCCTTGCAACAAAGCACTTACTTTCGCAATTCGACTTTGCAATTCATTTCCAGAAACAACAAAACCCAAATCTTCAGCTAAAATAAATTGAGTATCCAGTTCTGCTAAAGAACCTTGCGCAATATCTATAAATTTAGACGTATCTTTATCCGAATAACGACTGCAACCTTCTGCTATATTTGAAGGGATAGAGATAACAGAACGCTTAATTTGAGAAGTTAAACCATAAAGTTCTTCTTTTGGGAACTCCAAAGTTAACTTGTACACCTCAGCTACAAGCTTCCTTGCCTCTTTCCAAACTTCTAACTCTTTGTAATGCATTTCACATCCTTCTATTAAAATATTAATACATTTTCGAACTTAACGTCTTAACGTCTTATCGTCCTAGCAACTTTTAATCAATATACAATTTTGCTGATTGAATATTTTCTTTCGGAATTAAAAGTTCTTCACCGTCATCAAAGCGGAAGAATCTTAATCCTGAATTTGTGTCATAATCAAGAATTTCACCTTTAAATATTTTTTCTGTTTCACCGTCTAATGGATTTTTAAGTTTTACACTTATACGACGACCTTTAAAAATAATGAACTCTTTTTCTGACTTGAATTTTCTTTCCAAGCCTGGAGAAGAAACTTCTAAGTAGTATTTCACTGGGATTAATTCATCTAAAAAATCACTCAAACTTCTTGTAACATTTTCACAATCATCAAGCGTAATGTCATGCTCTTTTGAATACAAAAATATTCTCAAAAACCATCTGTGATTTTCCTTAGAAAAATCAATTTCGATAGGAATTGTATTAAAACGCATAGCGGTATTTTCAATTAACGGAGTAATTTTTTCTAAGATTTCATGCCTGTTAATATCCATCTTTGCCATAATACACTACCTTTCTTAAATAAAAGAGAACGGGGTAACCGTTCTCTTTTGTGTGCAATACTGCTATGAAATCATTATAATACAATAAGCTACTTTTGTAAAGTGATAATTAACTTTATTTTAATATAACTTTATGACGGAAGTTTTTTATCAGCTATAAACGCCATAAATTCTTCCATTGATTTTGGTTGTCCATCAACTAACCAAGTAGCATTGTTTGTGTTACCATTTTCGATTTTAACACTATGAGATTGACCATTTGCATCAACTACAGTTGTTCCATTTTCTCCATTGGCAGCTCTGGTAATATTTATAGCAGCTTCTGCCGATTTTGCTGAATCCAATGCTGCAAAGAAATCAGTATTTTTAACTTCTGCGCCATCAACTTTGAATTTACCATCCGAAGATATTTGGAATTTTTTACCTGCAATAGTTGTTTCTTTGTCTATTTCAAAATTAGTACCATATTCTTTATTCATTTTAGCTAATTGGTCAGCCGATACACCTGTTGAATCAGCTTCTGCCTCTGCACCTTCTGGTGCTTTAGACCAATTTGATATACTGTTAATTTGAGCCAAAGCATGATCTGCCGCAGCAATAGCATCTGCCTGACCTTCTGTATTAACATGTTCTGCTACAAGAGATTTCAAAGCGGAAATCTGTGTTGACATAGTTTTCAACTTTTCAGCTTTTCTGTTAACTTTACCGTCAGATTTTGCTGATGTAATATCTCCGATTAAATCTTTAACATCTCCTGCAAGTTCTTTTAAATCTTTCTTTTCATCAGCTTCTTTTTCTTTTTGATCAGCAACTAATTTTTCGTGTTGTTCAACCAAATCAGGTAATTTTTCAGCTAAACCAGCTAACTTACCATTAGCCTCTTTCAATTGACCTTGAATTGTTTTTAATTCACTTAATGCATCTGCCAAATCTTGTTGTTGTTGTTTTAATTGTTGAACTTCTTGTTGCTTAGTTGAATAATTCGGATCATCCAATTGCATTCCAGCTAATTCAGCTTCAGCCGCAGCTAATTTACTTGCACATCTTTGTCCTGCGACCTCAATAGTTTGAACACCACTATTTGCAGAAGATAAATTTGTTTTAACCAATTCTGCTTGTTGTTTTACTGCATTTACTTCGTCTGATGTTGGAATTTCACCTGCAATATTAATTGTTGCAATATTAGAAACATCAACTTTTACATCAATATTATATTTTTCTTTTACGGTGCTTAATGCTACAGTAGATGAACTTGCAATATCTGCTAAATTAATTGCCTCTAAATCACTTACATTAGCTTTAATCGTATCTTTTGAAGTTTCTATTTTACCTGCAATAGTCTGAGAAGTTTCTCCGCCTTTGCCAATTTTGCCACTTCCTGGATTGTCGCCATTTGGATTTTCTACATTACCCTTTTTATCTGTTTTGTCTGATTTATCGGTTTTAATTCCGCCAAAAGCATCTGCAAGACCTTTTACTGCTTCAGCACCCATAGCAAACAATTGTGTATAAAGCATGGCTTTTTCCATGCCATTCATTCCACCTGCAGATTGTTGCGCTAGTGCGCCAAAACTACCGATATTTCTACCAGCATAAACATTAGCAGAAGCTCGCATGTTCGCAAATCTTGCTACATTCATTGATTGGGTATCATAAGGATTAAGGTTTCTTGCCGCACCTCTCCAACCACCTGGACCTGCAGCAAAAATACTTGTCGAACCCAATGCCCTCGTGTAGGTTTGAGTTTTTTGCGTACCTTTAGAAAACGGATTTGGCCGCGCATTTATTTTATTAAATTGTGAGTTTGGTCCGATTTCTGGTGACATTACTCTGCTCTCTTCTTTTACTTCTTACATATATAAAAACATGCCAAAATGCCCAATTTCACATGCTTTCAGGTTTGTTACAAAAGTTAACAAATAGCTTAATGTCATTTGTTTAGATTATTGCCAAGAATTGGAAAAAGTAGTAGGATAAGAAGTGATCAAGGTTTTAGTGACCAAGTGATCAAGTAGTATATTTTAAGGTTGGAAGATCCAACAGAATAGGAGAACGCATTATGACAAAAAATGAAGCTATGACTAGCTTTAAGACCTTGGGGGGGGGGTAGAAACGCTCTCCTAGCAAGGCTTTCGGACGTTTTGGGATTATTCCCTCGCCCTACGGGAGAGGGTAAGGGTGAGGGGGCAGCATTTACTTTAGCTGAAGTCCTAATCACCTTGGCAATTATTGGCGTTGTTGCAGCAATGACTATTCCGACTCTTGTTGCAAATTATCAAACAAGAGCTTGGAATACTTCTGCAACTGTATTCGATAGAAAACTAACAGAAGCCTTAAAAGTTATGAATACTCAAG